>JBFFVI010000109.1:0-6644 GCA_041570895.1 Gammaproteobacteria bacterium | reverse complement strand
CTGAATAACAAGCATCTGCTGGAGTTAGGCTGCGGCAGCGCGGAGATCACTCGCAATCTTGCCAACGCAGGTAAAAATCGCCGGGTTACTGCGTTAGAAGTGGACCGGGTTGCGCATGAAAAAAACCTGCAGATCATCGATTTACCCAATGTCAGTTTTGTGCTCTCAGGCGCGCAGGAAATTCCACTGGCCAATGAATCTGTCGATGTGGTATTCATGTTCAAGTCTCTGCACCATGTACCGCTGGAATTTATGCAGTCATCGATGCATGAGATCAGCAGGGTATTAAAGCCGGGCGGTTTTGTTTATATCTCTGAGCCGGTGTTTGCCGGTGACTTTAATGACGTCCTGCGTTTATTTCATGATGAGCAAGAAGTTCGTGAAGCCGCATTTAACACGGTAAAAAAAGCGGTTGATGAAGGTTTGTTCACACTGGTCGAAGAGACCTTTTTTAATGCACCGATGAAGTTTGAAAACTTTGCTGAATTCGAAAACAATACCATCAAAGCAACACATTCAGAGCACAATCTCGATGAGGAGTTGTATCGGCTGGTCAAACATCGCTTCGAACAACACCTGGGTGATGATGGCGCACACTTCCTGATGCCGATGCGGGTTGATCTGTTACAGAAATGAAAACACTATCAAGAGACTGGAGCGATTAACGATTAACCACTCCGTGCTCTTTTCATCTATTAACAAGCATTCACTGCTATGACTTATTGCCGGCTTGCGCTTCAATGAGCCTGGGTTGATGCTTCCAGTACGGAACTCGCCATATCATGTGAATTACGCGCCAGGTCATCAACGGATAATAAACCCACTACCGCATTGTTATGATCGATGACAGCAAGTCGACGGACATGGTGATCGATCATCAGTTTAGTTGCATCACCGATATTCTGATCATCAAAGCAGGTGGCGACGTTTTTGCTCATCACTTCTTCTACCTTGGTGAAGCCTGCACTATGGCCGGTGGCGACTACTTTGCAGCATATATCACGGTCGGTAATCATTCCAACCAGTTTGTTGTCTTCGATCACAGGTAAGACACCAAGATGCTGGTCGTGCATTATATGGGCGGCTTCTTTGGTCGTTGTTGTCGGTGTGATGTGTTCCACTTGTGTGGTCATCAGGTCTTTAACTTTCATTTCGTTTCTCCTAAATAGTTCGTCACTACTAGTAATGTTCTATGTTATCTAGTGTATCGCAATCGCTGCTTCTAACACACCGCCAGCAAGCTCATGCGAAACCCGTGCGATGTCATCAACGGTAAGGATGCCTACTACTTCGTCGCTGCCATTAACTACTGCGAGTCGGCGTATATTATGCTGTTCCATGATTTCAGCCGCCTCAGCTAAACTCTGGTCGGCATTGCAGGTAAATACTTCCTTGCTCATGACGACTTTCACATCTGTGGATTGTGGTTCGCGTCCTATCGCTATGGCATAAACGCTTACGTCACGGTCAGTAATGATGCCGACTAACTTGCCATCATCGACAACGGGGAGTGCGCCCACATTCAGATCACTAAAGGTTCTAGCGGCTGCTCTCAAGGATGAGGTAGGTTTGATAGTCTGCACATTTCTTGACATTATATCTTGAACTTTCATGGTCATCTCCTCACATTTAAAATCTCACCAAGATTGGCTATAACATTAATTAAAACATTGGTTTTATTCTGTTTTTGACTGAGTTATTACTAACACAATTAAAGCCTCTTTATTAGTAAATCAGAACTTTTAATATCACAAATTGACCTTCGTCAATTAAACTTAAAACTGCGCTAATCTATTCAGAAGTAGCGGTTTTGTCTCTGTCGGTGAGCAGTAATATTGCAGGTAAAAGCAGAAAATCCATCAGCAGTGCGATACTGATAGTGATGGCTGATAGCAGACCCATATCGGCGCTCATCCTGTAATCTGACAGCATCAGCACAAGAAAACCGGCGACCAGTGCCACGGTGGTGGTCCACATAGCCGGGCCGACGGTAGTGAAGGCGTGCTGTATGGCTTCTTCCTGGTTCATTTTGAAGTTGTTTCTGGCGCGCAGGTACTTGCTGATGAAGTGAACGCTGTCATCGACCACGATGCCCAGGGTCATCGATACCACCACCGACAGACCGAGGCCGATCTCACCGACTAGCAGTCCCCATAAACCAAAGGCCATCGTCGCGGGAATGATATTAGGCAACAGGCTGATCAGACCGATGTCGATACGTTTCAGTGCGATGATGAGGATGATGGAAATCGCCAGCAGGGCGCCGAATGCTGCCATCAACATGTTGATGATATTACGTTGTGACAGGTAGGCAAACACGATAGAGATTCCGGTGCCCTGGGCATGCATGTTTTCCGGTGTATTTGTCTGCAGCCATGCCTGTATTTCCAGATCGAGATCGCTGAGGGCACGCGTGCCCATATTTTTTGTGGTGATGATCAGTCGGGTTGCGGACTTGTCGACATTGATGATGTTGTTCAGGTCCAGTCCGTAGGGCAGAGACATCTCGTATAATAGAAGGTACTGTGCCGCCAGTTCTTGCCGCTCTGGCAGACGATACCAGCGCTCGTCATCACCATGCATCACCCTGTTCAGTTTTTTCATGATGTCGCTGAGGTTGGTCACCTGTTCGACTTGCGGGTGTGTTCTTAACCATTGTACAAAACTTTCCAGGTAGGCGAGAAACTCCGGGGCGTTGATGCCCTGCGGTTTTCCGGCGCTGATATTGTATTCGAGAAAATCTGCACCGCTAATGCGTTCTTCCAGCACATCGGTGGCCACACGCACCGGCACGTTTTTGGTGAAGTAGTTGATCCAGTTATCGTTCAGCCGGTTTTGCGTTGCGCTGTAAGCCAGCACTGCAGTGAGGCAGAGGGTTGAAAGCAGTATTATTGTTTTGTGTTTGATCACCCACAGGGCAATGACCTGCATGATGAGGAACTGCCGTGGATAACGTTTTACCCTGAAGGTTATTGGTAGTACCGAGACCAGTGCCGGTAAAAAAATGACCGAGTAGAAAAACGCGGCAGTAATGCCGATAGCCACGATGTTACCGAGGTTGTGGAAAGGCGGGGAATCGGAAAAATTCAAGGTGAGAAAACCGACCACCGTAGTGATGCTGGTCAGGAATACCGCCTGGAAGTTGAACTGGATGGATTCGATGATGGCCTGGTTCCGGTCCTTGCCCTGGTTCATCAGGTGGTACATCATAAACAGTATATGGACACTGTCGGCAACTGCGAGGGTGAGAATGATGGTTGGCGCGCTGGCAGAGGCCGGGTTGATCGCCAGACCCAGCCAGCCGGCCAGGCCCATCGCCGTGCCGGTAGCCATGATGATGATGCTGAGGGTCATCAATGTGGCGACCACGGTACGAAAGATCAGGCCGATGGTGATCACCAGGACAAGCAGCATCAATGGCACCAGGGTCACCATGTCTTTCTGGCCAACCTCGGAAAAGGCGGTGTCGAACATGACGCTGCCGGTCAGGTAAAACTCGATGTCCGGATAATCGCGGCTATAGTCATCGCGCAGCTTGCGGGCGTGACTGGCGATTTTAGTGATGGTTTCAGGGACTTTATCGGTGAAATTAATGTTGACCACGATGTTACTGACAGCGCCATCTGAGGAGATGATGCGGTGCAGCAGGATCGGTTCATGCAGGGCGATGTGTTTCCTGTCTTCGATGTCTTTGACTGACAGAGCAGCGATGTCATCAAACAGATCTTCGACCACGAGATCATCACCCTCGGCCCAGGTATGCTGAAAATTGGTGATGGAATCGACCCGGCTGGAGGCAGGTGTCTGCCACAGTGCTGTGGTCATCTCCTGGATGACGGTTAAGACTCTGGGAGTGAAGATCTGGCCGTCTTTGGGTGCGATGACAAACAGGATGTTCTCATTTTTGATGTAGGTGTTTTCAACGGTTTCCAGTTGCTGTAGCTGGGGATTATCCTTACTGAAAAAAACTCTCAGGTCACTATCGATGGTGAGGCGGGACAACCCCATGCTGCAGAGCAGGAAAACAAAAACTGAAAAAATAATTACCAGCCAGCGATGTGTCAGGATTCGTTTTGTCAGCAATGTTGAGAAGGCGGTCATTTAGAAAAATTATATCTCTTCATGAACAAAAATGCGCCAGATAATCAGTTCTGTAGTAACACTGAATGCCATTGTGCGCGGCGCGTAATAATCAAATTATAAACACTTATTTACATTATAATCATCGCCGATGGTCACGCACACTAACAAAGGTCACTAATGATACAGACAAAAGTCAGCATAGGCTTAATCAATCCCAAAAGCCCCGAGAACGTCAGTTCGGTGATGCGTGCTGCCGGCAACTTTAACGTCGACAGTGTCTTCTATACCGGTAAACGCTATCCTCGAGCGCTAAAACTAAAATCCTGTAGCGTTGATATGAGTCGTAAGGTCAGTAAAGATATTCCTCTATCGGCAAAAACAGATCTTCTAGATGATGCGCCAGTGCAGCAAAAAATCGTCTGTATAGAATTTGCTGAGAACGCTGTTGCCTTGCCTGCGTATGAGCATCCGCGTAATGCACTTTATGTTTTCGGTCCCGAAGATGGCAGCATCAGCCAGGATATTATCGACCGCGCAGATGCCGTTGTTTTTGTACCGACCAGTGGTTGTATGAACCTGGCGGCAACGGTGAATGTCGTGCTTTACGACAGGTTGAGCAAATCTTATCTAAAGCTTGAAAACGGCCTGGATAATAACACCTTGATCTGCCAGAGCCGTGACATCAACAATAGTTTAAAGGTTAGCCTTTAGCGCTCAATAGATACCCCGTGTAAGCTGTAATCTTTTTTTACTATCGCCAATTCATTCTGATCTGAATTTTTCTAAACACACATGTTTCTCGAATTAATCCAGTTAACAGCAACGCAAATAGTTGTATCGATCGTTATTATCTTTTTTGCCTACACCGTTAAAGGCCTGTCAGGTTTTGGTTCTGGATTAATTGCTATTCCTTTACTGGCCTTCATGTTTCCACTGAGTTTTATTGTTCCTGTTCTTGGTTTACTGAGCTACAGCGGTACGGTAATGCAGAGCATCCAGCTGAGAAAGCAGGTAGCCTGGCGTGACATGCTACCACTGCTGCCTTTTTCTTTACTGGGTATTTTTATTGCCATCTGGTTACTGATCAATGTCGACGCCAACAACCTGGTGATCGCATTGGGTGTCTTTATATTTCTCTATTCGATCTATTCATTATCACCGTTACCGGTGCATGCGGGAGGACGGCGATGGGCGATTGCCGCTGGCAGTTGCGGTGGCGTGGTGGGTGCTTTGTTTGGTACCGGTGGCCCATTTTATGTGGCCTATTTAAAGATGCGGCAATTAGAGAAGGGGCCGTTTCGTGCGACTATCGCGATGATATTTCTTGTCGATGGCGGTGCGCGTATTGTCGGTTATGCACTCAGTGGTCTTTATACCGTGCAGACATTATGGCTGACATTGCTGCTATTGCCGGTCTTGTTTCTGGGCATGTATAGCGGCCATCACCTGCATATACGGATTGCACAAAAAAGGTTTAATCAGTTGATCAGTGTTATCCTGATGTTAAGCGCTCTGATGCTGTTGTTTAAAGCCATGTAATCATGCTTCGCTATCATCCATCACTGATAAAATTTCGGCGATACTTGCCGCCATCTTTTGTTATTAATGAATTGACCAAAGCTTGTAAGGTGATTGCTAACAGTAGAACTGATCGCTTCATCAAGCATAACAAGTAGCGCTGCATTTACCCCTAAGTGGCCGCGACATGGAGTTTGATGGCGCTGGGAAATGTATCGGTGGCTGTTAAAGATTAATCATTTCAGCCATAACTAATTAAAGTTTTATGCTTTATGATATATCAGCAGATACAATAGCCGTCAATGACCCTGGCAACCAATAAAGTTTGTAATAAAATGTGTAGATTATTAAGTGAATGGTCACCCTCAGAAGCTGCGATTGAGTTGATCAAATTAAACGGTATTAACGACCAGCAGATAGCCAGGTCACTTGCCTATCTGAGAGATAAAAGTGAACTGGTTGATATCGATGATGTCGATGGTTACGATAACTGGAATGCGTTTTTTATCATGTTTTGTGTCAAAGCAGCGAAAACCAGGTGATTGCTGCAGAGCAAAATGCCGAGACAGTAATCGTGCTCGATTTTGAGACCACTGGTTTATCTCCCGATCAGGGGGATAGAGCGATCGAGATCGGTGCAGTAAAGTTAGTCGATGGCGAAGTCTCTGATACTTTTCAGCAGTTGATGTATCCAGGTAAGCGAATCAATTCGTTTATTGAAGACTACACTGGCATCAGCAACAATATGCTAAAAAATGCACCGCCATGTGCAGATGTAATGCGCGAGTTTTCAGACTTCATCGGCGATTTTAATCTGGTCGCACATAATGCATCTTTTGACAGCCGCTTTCTCACTGCCGAACTACAGCGTCTAAAATGTAAGCAACATGGCGAGTTTGCCTGTTCTATGCTGATAGCACGACGCGTTTATCCGGATGCGCCCAATCATAAACTAGGCACATTGGTAAATTATAAACATTTACCCAACGATGGTACCTTCCACAGAGCCCTGGCAGATTCACAGATGACTGCACATCTGTGGT
>JBFFVI010000108.1:0-6679 GCA_041570895.1 Gammaproteobacteria bacterium | reverse complement strand
GGCCATTCCAGGCTCAATTCGGCATTGAGTTCGATGAACTGCTCCTGACCTTCGGGAACATCATCATCGGCAAAAATCGCTCCGATAGGGCATTCTGGTTCACATAAGGTGCAGTCGATACACTCTTCAGGGTCAATTACCAGGAAATTGGGGCCTTCATGAAAACAGTCGACGGGGCATACGTCAACACAATCGGTATATTTACACTTTATACAATCTTCAACTACTACATAGGTCATAGGAAATCTACTTTCAATTAGGATATATATTTGTACAAATTAATCGAATTTTACCATAGTCATTCGAACATGCATGCCAACATAGGCTAAAATCGGGTTTTATTTAAATAATTTTGGGATATACATATGAGTTCTATTCGTACGGCCGTCTTTCCTGTTGCCGGGCTAGGCACACGCTTTTTACCTGCCACCAAAGCCATCGCTAAAGAAATGCTGACTGTGGTAGATAAACCACTGATTCAATACGCTACTGAAGAAGCCGTCGCTGCAGGTATGGACACGCTGGTATTTGTCGTGGGTCGTACCAAAAATGCCATTATCGACCATTATGATAAGGCCTATGAGCTTGAAACCGAGCTGAGCTTGAGGGATAAAAAGACCTTGTTAAAGATGGTGCAGGATGTTGTCCCATCTCATGTTCACTGTGTTTTTATCCGCCAGTCTGAGGCTTTAGGACTAGGGCATGCGGTATTATGTGCTGAACCTGCGGTAGGCAATAAACCGTTTGCCGTGTTATTGCCAGATGACCTGATATATAACAAGGGCGGAGCCAGCTGTATTCAACAGATGGTTGATGTGTTCGATAAAAAGCAGGGCAGTGTGATAGGTACGCAAACAGTCGCGGTAACAGAGAGTGATAAATATGGCATGGTTGCCGGCCCCAGACTCGAAGATAGACTGTCTCGCGTCGATGAAATCATAGAGAAACCATCACCTGCAGAAGCGCCATCTGATCAGGCGGTTGTCGGTCGCTATATCCTGACGCCGACGATACTAGATAAACTGAAAGACACAAAACGTGGTGCCGGAAATGAGATTCAGTTAACCGACGCAATTGCAGAGCTTAGAAAGAGCGAAGAGATATATGCTTACAGCTTCGAAGGCCGCCGTTATGACTGTGGCAGCAAGGAAGGTTACCTGGAAGCAAATGTTGAGATCGCACTCCAGCATGATGACCTGGCGGATGAATTTAAAAGCTATCTTAAAAATTTAGATTTATCTTAAAAATCCAGACATTGATTGATCATCAGACCAGCGCCTACTAACCTGTTATTGGAAATACAAATATTATTATGGCTGCAGATAAAGAAAAGGGTAAGAATAAAATTTCATTTCTCTCGACCATGAGCAGTGTAGTCGCTGCTTCTTTTGGCGTGCAGACTAACAAAAACAGAGAGCGCGATTTCGAGCAGGGAAAGTTTCACCATTTTGTAATCGGTGGCATCGTATTTGCTGTATTATTTATATTGTTTATTGTAGGCGTGGTAAAACTAGTGATGCACCAGGCAGGTGTTTAGTCATTTGTTGAGTGATCCAGCTGGGCGTAATTAAAATAACTCGGTTCTCCCGGTAGAGAGTGAAGATTGTTTTACCGGATTCTCTTTGTCTAGCTCTTTTCTTAGATCGTTTACATCACTTTTCAACTCTGAAATTCTGGCGTTGAATGCAGGGTCAAATTTATATTCTAGCTTTTTTATTTCTTCTAGATTGTCAGCGAGCTTCGTGAACATTGTCTGTATATGTCGAGTCCTGCTCTGTGCATGTTTTGTTAATTGTTGCACGATATCGTCAAATTGGAGAGCGGTAACAACACTAAGCTGGTTCTTCTTGATTTGCATATTCAGTTCGCTATTCCTGGTAGTCAAGGCTTCATTTTCAGCCAGGGAAGTCGACGATATGATTGCATTTTGTTTCGCAGCGATCTTGTTCAATTCGTCAAAACTGGTCGTTAGTGATTGACTGGCATCGCTGATTAATTTTCCCACGTGCTCGAGTTCAAGATGAATGCTCTGATGCTCTCTCAGCATTAAGTTGACTATATCTTCAGCGAGACTCGCTAACATTACGTTTACTTCTGTCATATTTTTTTTCGACTCGGTCATAATGTTATGCGTAAAATTCAGTTTGATAATTTTTTCACTTAGTTAATAAGTGTAGTAATTTTGTTCGGGATTTCATCTAAAGGCAGTACGTAATCTGCAGCCTGTAATTTTACCGCTTCGCCCGGCATTCCCCATACGATGCTAGTGATTTCGTCCTGAGCAATCGTTATGGCACCTTTATCCTGCATCTCTTTAAGGCCGCGTGCACCATCAGAACCCATGCCAGTGAGTATGATACCTATAGAGTCTTTCGCCGCAGCAGTGCTAACTGACCTGAATAACAGGTCAACGGATGGTTTGTGCCGATTATATGGCTCGCTATCATCCAGAGTACAGAAATAAGAGTTATTGTCTTTGATTATTTTCAGGTGTTGATCACCAGGTGCAATATATGCATGACCCGGAAGTATTTTTTGCATATCTTTCGCTTCCTCCACTTGCAGTGCTGACATGTTATTGACCCGGTCTGCGAAGGCTTTACTGAAAGCTTTAGGGATGTGCTGCACGATAACCAGGCTGAATGATGCAGGCTGCAGATTATTTAAGATATCTTTGATAGCTTCAGTACCACCTGTAGATGCGCCTATGGCAATAATAGCCTGTTTACAATTGCTGTTAACAGACTTCGTTAGTGGAGCGTTTCTGGCAATGGTCTTTTCATGAGTTAGATGTTGATTCGTTGGTGAATCCATGTGGTTGACTGAAGCTGCAATTTTGACTTTGCTGATAATTTCGTCAGCATAGTCAGATAGGCTCGAGCGACTGCTTGCATCAGGTTTACCAATGTAATCGACGGCACCGAGGCCTAAAGCTTCTAATGCGATATCGGCGCCTTTTTGTGTCAATGAAGAGATCATGATTACAGGCATGGGTCTTAGACGCATTAAGTTCTTTAAAAAGCTAATGCCATTCATCTTAGGCATCTCAACATCCAGTGTTAATACATCAGGGTTTAATTTTTTAATCATTTCCCTGGCCATATATGGATCCATCGCATGACCTATAACATCAATCTCATTATCTGATGAGAGCACTTCAGTTAATATTTTTCTTGTCGTAGCAGAGTCGTCAACAATG
The DNA here is from genome assembly GCA_041570895.1 of Gammaproteobacteria bacterium. GTDB lineage: Bacteria > Pseudomonadota > Gammaproteobacteria > SZUA-229 > SZUA-229. Next base: position 3,480 of record JBFFVI010000108.1, on the reverse strand, counting down.
AGTACACGAATATTTTTTTTAGTTGCCATTGCTTAGAAGAGATCAATCTTGCCTTCAACAGGCGAAGAGCTAATCGTTTTAATGTAAGTTTTTTCACGTTGTTTCAACGTATCATTATGCAGGTTGATTAGTTTTTTTACTCTGACTCGACCTGTTTTAGGGAAGTATTCAACTTTTCTCGGGTATATTCCGCCAACGTCTTCAGCCGTAATTTTTAAACTTTCGGTTAAAAGATACTGCCTTACAAAATGTATATTCTTACCGCCGATGTCAGTATCAATTTGTAATACCTTGCCACCGCCAAATAGCTTGACCTCAAGATTATATCGTTTACCGCCACCAGCTAAAATTACATTGATTAGTCTTTCCATAGCTATATTTCCATAACGTGTCTGGCTGTTAACCGGCGTATCATTCCATGAGTTTAGATTGCGCCTTGTGTCTGTAGGCAGCATGAAATGGTTCATACCGCCAACACCTGTTTTCGTGTCACGTATACAGGCAGAAATGCAAGATCCCAGAACGGTCGTGATCAATTCGCCTGTCATCGATACATAAAATTCACCAGGTAGTATTTTTGCTGCGTATATATTATGTTTTTCATCCCAATAGCGATTGATCGACTCAAAACCAGAGAGCGGAGTGGGCAAGTCAGGAGTTGAATTGTTATATCGTATCGTCATCAAGCAATCTTCTTGTGGATGGTCTGTCCAGCATTTGAATATCTCTGTGAAAGGCCTATCAGGCTTTCTGAGTGGCCAACAAATAGCGTTCCATTCTTCTCCAGGCGGTCTGCAAATCTGTTCAATATGTCAATCTGCGTTGGCCTCTTGAAGTAGATAGCTACATTTCGAAAAAAAACACAATCGAAAGTGCCATGCATAGGCCAGGTTTCAGTCAGGTTTAACTGCTTGAAATGTACCATGTCTCGAATTTCATTTTTAATCTTTATGTAACTTGATTTATCGCCAGTACCCTCGAGCATCCATCGCTTTTTACGTTCAGCAGAAACTTGTTCTGCACGACTAACAGGATAGATAGCTTCTTTGGCGGTATTCAGAACGTTTGAGTCAAGATCGGTGGCAAGAATTTTTACATCCCATCTATCGATGTCCGTGATGTTTTCTCTTAGTACCATGGCGATTGAGTATGGCTCTTCTCCAGTCGAGCAGCCGGCAGACCAGATCCGTAAACGTGGTCGACTCGTGTTTGACCTTTCTCTGATGATCTCAGGAATCACTTTGTCAGCGAGATACTCATAATGATGATTTTCTCTAAAAAACGAGGTTACATTGGTGGTGATGGAATTGATGAAATGCGAGCATTCTTCATTGTTGTTCTGTTTTAGTAAAGAACAGTAATCATCAAATTTATCTAATTTCAGTAGTCGTAATCTTTTCGCAACACGACCATAGACGAGTTCTCTTTTATCTGACGTCAAATTGATTCCAGCCTGTTGAGCCGCAAGTTGACTGAGATAATTGAAATCTTCATCAGTAAATAGAAACTCTTTTTTATTATTTAGCAGGTCTTTCATGTGCTATTTAGACCAGTCCTAATCTTTCAGACATGCCAAGGAGTGATGTATTTGAAATAAATATTGCCGAAGGATTAACCCAGCGTACCTGATGATTAGATGATTTTATTTTTATCGCCATGGTTAATAACAATTGTAATATGGCAGTGTCAACCATTTCTACTGCTGATGCATCAATGTTTATATCTTCGTTAGCTTTGATCAATTTTTCCAGGTCCACCGATAAGGCCTTTGCATTATTAATAACCAGTACAGGATCAAGTTTTAGCGTCTTTTTTTTTAATCTTGGTGATTTTTTTGTATTCGTTTTTTTTGTTACCTTTTTTTCTACCTTGGTTTTCTTCTTGTCGACTTTTTTCTTTTTCGTCTTTATTGTTTTTGAGGTTGTCATAATCATTCTCGTCAAAATGGTAACGGTTTTTAACTATGCTGTTCTTAGTGAAGCAGTAGGTTGGTTGTATTGTTTGCTAAGGTTTAGCAGGTCGAGTATTAGTGCGACTGATCCATCACCTAGTATGGTTGCACCAGTTATACCTGGAACATTATTATAATTTTTTTCTAAACTTTTTATAACAACCTGCTGTTGACCTATGACATCATCGACCAGTATACCGGCGAGCTTCTCGCCGGCGTCAAAGACTACCAGCAGGTTAGACTGCCGGTTATTTTTTGTTATCGTTAAATCAGTATCATCGTGTTCTGTTTTTTTGGTATCTGATTCTGTTTTATATTCAATATTGAATAATTCATTCAATCTTATAATAGGGATGTATCTTTCGCGGTACTGATATAACTCAGATTTCTCTGCTACTGTATTTTTTTGTGCTTCATCAAATACTATTGTTTCTGAGATTGAGTGCAGGGGGATGATAAAGGTCTGGTCACCGACGGTTACGATTTGGCCGTCGAGTATTGCTAGTGTTAGCGGTAATTTTATTGTGAATGTACTTCCTATACCTTTTTTAGACCAGATTTCTACGCTGCCACCAAGGTCAGTGATGTTCTGTTTGACGACATCCATTCCTACGCCACGGCCAGAGATATCACTTACTACTGCTGCGGTAGAAAAACCTGGCTGGAATATCAGGTTTATAATCTGCGCATCAGTAAGATTATCCTCTTCATCAACTATCTTTTTATTAATGGCACTGGCAAGCACCTTTTCTGGATCAATACCTTTTCCATCATCAGATATCCTGAGAACAATATGTCCACCCTCATGTACCGCTTTTATACTGATAACACCTTGTTTTGGCTTGCCTGAAGAAACACGTGATTCTGGTGATTCGATACCATGATCGATTGCGTTTCTAACCAGATGGACAAGCGGGTCACCAATTTTTTCAAGAACGGTCTTGTCAAGTTCGGTAGATTTTCCTGATAGTTCCAGTATTACATCTTTGCCTTGCGCAATACTAAGATCGTGTACTATTCTGGGGATTCTCTGAAATGCATTATCTACAGGAAGCATCCTTATGCTCATGGTCTGTTCCTGTAAGTCACGTGTGTTACGTTCTAGTTGTTCCAGGCATTCATGCAGTCTTTCAGAGGCTTCTAATCCTTGTGAATTACAAACACTACTGAGTATCGATTGTGTTATGACTAACTCGCCGACGAGGTTGAGTAGTTCATCTACCTTGTCAGTGCTTACCCGGATAGAGCGGTGTTCGTTATCGGTTTTTCTACGTCCGCCTGCTCTGTCGTTATGTCTTCTATCCGGTGTCGTTCTTTGTTCTGTTTGATTAATGATGTCAAGCTTGCAGTCGCCCTCAACCCAGGCAAATACTTCTTCAATCTGTTCCTGGTTGACGTGACCCTGTAACTGAATATGCCAGCCAAGGTAACAATTATGAGCATCAAAATTATTAAAATCGGGCAGTTTGTCTGTGACTATTTCAACTGTTAACTTGCCAAGTGTCTGTAACTCACGTATCAGTCGAAGT
>JBFFVI010000107.1:0-6717 GCA_041570895.1 Gammaproteobacteria bacterium | reverse complement strand
GAGATTTATTTGCGTTAATTGTACCTGAGGGGTACAGATAAAATTAGTGCAACAAAGATTCTCTCTGTGCCTCTGTGGTTCAATACTATATTTTTTACTTAAAACATAGAATAGTAACCAATACACAACTAACTATTCTGTTCGGCCCACTCTGCTTTTGTATAGGCTTTAATGGTTAAGGCATGGATGGCACCGCTTTGAATGTACTCATTCACCAGGGCATAAACCATTTTTTGCTCTGCCACCATGGTTTTACCTTCAAACTCATCAGACACCACAATTGCGGTATACTTGCTGCCGTCAGCCGTCACCTTAACCTCACTATCATTGATGCCGGCTTGTATGATTTTTTGTACTTCTGTTGTTTCCATTATCGCCTCTAGAATACGAACTTACTTATAAGAATAGCGATATGGTACAACGTCAGTGTACTTTTGACACCCTACTTTCTATGTTTCTATTTTTATTCGCGGATGCAGTCCAGTAATGTTTGATCAAATCGTGCTCTTATGCCGCCCGGGTTTCGAAAAAGAATGCGCCGGTGAAATCATGGAACTGGCTAATGAATATCAATTTCCAGCTTATATCCAGACCAGTGAGTTATCCGGCTACGTGCGACTGGTCAGCAGTAGCAATCTGAGCTGTGATAAATTAATGACAGAAATCAATTTCAGGCAATTGATTTTTGCCCGTCAGTGGTTTACCTGCAATAAAGACATCCTCACCTTGCCGGAAACCAATCGACTGCCGGATATCCTCAATACTGTTAAACTTTTTGAATCAGACTTCTATGAGGTAGAACTCGACTACCCGGATACTAATGAAGGAAAATCACTGAACAAGTTCTGCAAACAGTTCAAACCGCATCTGATTAACGCTTTAAAAAAGAATCAGCTGTTATCGGCACATGCCGGATGGCGATTGCATCTTTTTTTTACCGACTCGCACAACGTTATGGTCGGCATCGCGCCGATAGATAACAGCGCCACCGACGCTATGGGCATAAGCAGGTTAAAGATGCCCGGCAAAGCACCCAGCCGCTCCACATTAAAACTGGAAGAAGCCATACACTGGTTTTTATCGAAGACTCAGCAAACAGAGTTAATTAGAAACGGGATGACTGCCGTAGATCTGGGTGCAGCGCCGGGTGGCTGGACATGGCAGTTCGTACAGCGCGACTGCCTGGTCACCGCGATTGATAACGGCCCTATGGACGAAACACTGATGAGAACCGGCATGGTCGAACATTTAAAAACAGATGCTTTTACCTACGCACCAAAGAAAAAAGTCGACTGGCTGGTGTGCGACATGGCGGAGAGACCATTGCACGTCAGCCGTCTTATCGCACGCTGGTTTACCAACGATCAATGCAGCAATGCCATCTTCAACCTGAAACTGCCGATGAAAAAACGCCTCGCCAGCGTTCAGCAATGCATCGCGCTATTAGAACAATCACTGACACAGGCCAAGATAAAATATAACATTCAGGCGAAACACCTTTATCACGACCGCGAAGAAATAACCGTATGTATAGTGTGTTCATAAGCATTCGACAACAGCGCTAACATTTGATGAAATACAGAACTCTTTTTTAAGGCACTCAGCAAACCAATACTATGCAAAGTAAAGCACTAAAACCAGAAGAATACTTCATCGAAGATGAGCCTTATTATCAAACTATCGGTGATGAGATTGCTATATTCGAAGCTGCCTACAGACAATCATTACCGATATTACTCAAAGGGCCTACAGGTTGTGGTAAAACACGCTTCATGGAACACATGGCATGGCGCCTAAAGAGACCACTGATCACTGTCTCCTGCCATGATGATTTAACCGCATCTGATCTGGTCGGACGTTTTTTGATCTCTGGTGGAGAAACCGTCTGGGTCGATGGCCCTCTAGCACGCTCTGTGCGACACGGTGCCATCTGTTATCTCGATGAGATCGTCGAAGCACGCAAAGATACTACTGTGGTGATTCACCCACTAGCCGATGACCGCCGGGTACTGCCGATGGAAAAGGTTGGGGAAATCATTGAAGCTACACCCGACTTCTGCCTGGCCATCTCATATAACCCGGGTTATCAGAGCGTAATGAAAGACCTGAAACAAAGTACCCGGCAACGCTTTGTTGCGCTTGAATTCGATTACCCGGATGCAGAACTGGAAGCTGAAATCATTATCAAGGAAACCGATATCGATGCAGCTACCGCAAAACAGCTGGTCAAGTTCGCGCACATGACACGTGACCTTAAAGGCAGCGGTCTCGATGAAGGTGCCTCTACTCGTCTACTGGTACATGCCGCAAAACTCATCCACGAAGATATCTCACCCGTCACTGCCTGTTCTACTGCTATCGCACAGGCGATAACCGATGATGCCGATATGCTGATAGCAATGAATGAATTATCTTCATCCCTGTTTTAATAAAATATGTCGCGCCAGGCACTTTCGCTCAAAGAGATTATCGATATTCTCGATATCTATTTCGACGTAGAGTTTTCATTTATAAAAAGTGAGCAACCGGCTGAATTAATTGTTCGACAATCACGTAGTAATCAGGACTTTATCCTTAATTTGACCAAACGTATTGCTGCGACCAATGAAGAACTAGCCTTTCAGTTCGCGAACAATGCCATCAGAGCGCTCGATGCGATGGATCATCACATGGTCGAAGCCTGGGCGATGACAGCGACAGATAATTATGATCGTAAAGGTCTGTTCCCGGCCATGTCAGTTATTCGTGATCTCGATAACTATGTCCACAAAGCACATGTCAATGCCTGTGGCGCCGTGTTAGAAGAAGAGATCTCGGTCCTGCTGCCTTTTTTACAGGGTCTGTCTGGAAGAAAGCTGAAAATTGCTGAAACAGCAGAGAATCATGCTTATACCGATACAGAAACAATCTATCTACCGGCCATTACCGCACTGTTAGAAGAATCTAAAGATAACTTCTTAATCTATAAAGCCAGCGTGGCTTTTCTCTGGGCACAGATTCAATTTGGCACTTTCAGAATAAATTTTGATGAAATTCTCGATTGTGAGGATACTGAAACGCAGCTGAAAAAACTTGCTACTCTCGAGACCGTTCGCCTGGAAGCATGTTTGCAACGCGAGCTTCCCGGCCTGCATCGTGACATGCAATTATTGAAAAACAAGACAACGTCATCAGACACAGAATCACACTCTGATGACTGGCAACAAATTATAGACAGGCTCTCCAACGACAACGCCAGCATAAATGACACAATAGAGTGCCTGGAACTGATTTCTGAATCGCAATGCCCCGACTCACACTGCTATCAAGGTATATTAAAACTTGATCAGGTTGCTGAGGTAATGCACAAACGCATCGAAAAAGAAAAAGCCTATTTTCGCATCGCCTTAAGTGAACTCGCCAAAGAATCACTGAAGAAAAACGACGATAGTTCAGATGATGTCGAAGTGAACGAAGCGACTACATTCAATATAAAAACCCGCGACGACAAGCAACAGATAAACAGCGGTCATGTCGAACTGGAACTTGAAGGTGAGCTGGTTGCAATACCTGATCATGTTAAAGAGTTGATGACTTCGATCATCGTTGATTTTGGTGAAATACCACCTGAACATCTTCACGCTGCCGGCCCCGGCGAATATGACTTAAAAAAATACGAAGAAGAAATGCTTAACCCCAAAGATGTCTGGCAAGGCACATATCATGAAGAAGGCGCTGAGTTATATAACGAATGGAACTTCAAACGCCAGCATTACCATAAAAACTGGTGTGTATTACGTGAACTGGAAATTGAACCAGTCTATGATGATTTCGTCGCAGACACTTTAGCCAAACACAAAGGCCTGTTAAAAAATTTACGGCACACCTTTGAGATACTGCGCGGAGAAGACAAACTGCTGAAAAGACAGGTTTATGGCGACGATATTGATATCGATGCCCTGGTAGAAGCCTACGCTGATGTCAAAAGCGGCATGGAGATGAGCGATCGTCTGTTCACTAAGATGCATAAAGAAGAAAGAAATGTCGCGGTCATGTTCATGGTCGACATGAGCGGCTCAACCAAAGGCTGGATTAATGAAGCAGAACGCGAATCCTTAATCTTATTATCTGAAGTCATACAGATATTAGGTGACCGCTTCGCGATATACGGTTTTTCCGGTGTCACCCGGAAACGTTGCGAGTTATACAAGATCAAGGCCTTCGATGAAGATTATAGCGATGAGATCAAGGCCCGCATTTCCAATATTCAGCCGAAAGACTACACCCGCATGGGTGTATTCATCCGACATATGACTCGAATATTTAACCAGGTAGATGCATCGACCAAATTACTGATCACCCTCTCCGATGGCAAACCTGACGACTACGATACCTATCGTGGCGAATACGGTGTAGAGGATACCCGACAGGCATTATATGAAGCACATCGTGATGGCATTCACTCTTACTGCATCACTATTGACGAACAAGCCCGTGATTATTTGCCGCATATGTACGGTGCGGCGAATTATTCAGTGATCGATGATGTTGCACAACTACCATTGAAAGTATCCGACATATATAGAAAACTAACCACATAGATAACAGCTGAACCAAATAACTATGGCAAACTCAATTTACTGGTACGACTACGAAACCTTCGGTATTGATCCTAAATATGATCGCCTGTCACAGTTTGCCGGTATTCGCACCGATGAAGAGTTGAACATCATCAGTGATCCGTTAACCCTGTATTGCAAACCAGCCGATGATTGCCTGCCAGATCCTTATGCCTGCATGGTCACCGGCATCACTCCACAAAAAGCGCTGGCTGATGGTATCATCGAAGCAGAATTCATTTCTGCCATCCACAAGGAATTTTCTAAACCCGGTACCTGTATTTCCGGTTTTAATAACATACGTTTCGATGACGAGTTTACCCGTAACGCACTGTACCGTAATTTTTTCAATGCTTATGCGCATGAGTGGCAACATGGAAATTCACGCTGGGATATCATTGATACGGTTCGTTTGACCCGGGCCTTACGACCTGAAGGCATCAACTGGCCTGATCAGGACGGCCGCCCCAGTATTCGTCTGGAATTACTCACCGCAGCCAATAACATCATACATGAAGCTGCGCATGATGCTATGTCGGACGTTTACGCAACAATCGCCGTCGCTAAGCTCATCAAAGAAAAACAACCACGGCTTTATCACTATATATATAGTATGCGTAAAAAAGCTGAAGTCAGTCAGCAGATCAACCTGCGCACGCGCGAAGCAATATTGCATGTCTCTTCTCGCTATTCAGCAGAACGTGGCGCCATTGCCATGGTGATGCCGATCTGTCAGCACCCTGTTAATAAAAATGGCTTCATCGTTTATGACCTCAGCGTTCACCCTGAAGAATTTTTTACTGCTGATGCCGAAGAAATGGCGGCACGTCTGTACACCCCAGCCGCTGATCTACCAGAAGACGTATCGCGAATCCCACTAAAACAGATACACATAAATAAGTGCCCCGTCATCGTGCCATTGAAAACCATGGACAGCACTGCGGCAGAAAGGCTGAACATCGATGTCGATCTCTGCGCGCAACACCGCGAACTCATCCTCCAGCATATAGATGAGTTCGCGGCCAAGACCGCTGCAATTTTCCAGCAAAGTGATTTCCCAGAGGTCAGCGACCCTGATGGTCAGTTATACTCTGGTGGTTTTTTCAGTCGCGATGATAACCAGCGTATGGACACCATAAGAAATACGCCAGCAAATGAACTTGCCGCCCTGCATTTTAACTTTGATGATCCTCGCCTGGAAACAATGCTATTTCGTTACCGTGCCAGAAATTTTCCAGAAACACTGAGTAAACAAGATAAAAAACAATGGGATGATTATCGACGGGATAAATTTAGCAATCCGGCCACTTCACACCGCACGATGAACCAGTTTTTGTCCGAAATTGATTCTATCCGACAGGCACCAGACACCATTGGCGGTCAGTTAGTCGTGCTTGAAGATCTGGTCGAGTATGCAAATTCAATTATTACTTGATTTAAATCAAATAATAATCGCAATAAAAACAATACTTTAAAAAACTCTCGGAATAAATAGAAGATTAACTATTGCTTATATAAGTATTTTATAATATACTTTTAATCTGATCGTTAAGATCTAGCGCATGAATTTTTAATTTAATACTTAAACTTTGAGGGTTTATAAAATGAGAACAATACAAACTATTGCTGCTGCAACTATTCTAGCTTCATCGACTATTGTATCTGCTGATTGGGATATGCCTTTCTTCGGTGACAACAACAACTCTAACTACAACGGTAACAATGACTGGAACAACAACGGTTCTGGTAACGGTGCTGCTGATGCTGACGGCGAATTCGACAGCTCTTTCTCTTTCGGTATGAAAGCATCTGGTAAAGGTAAGGGACGCGGAAACGGTAACGGCAACTGGGATAACAACAACTACTACAACGGTTCTAACGGTTACTACAACGGTTATAACGGTTATAACGGTTATGCTCCACAAGGCTACTACGCTCCAGCTCCTCAAGCGGCACCTGCTCCAGCAGTAGCATCTGCACCAGAGGGTTCTAGCGGTTCAAACAGCTCTCACGGTTCTTACAACGGTGACAATAACTGGAATAACAACTGGAACAATAACAGCAACGGTAATGGCTCTGGTGATGTAGACGGTGACGGCGAATTTGACGGTTCTTTCTC
>JBFFVI010000106.1:0-6720 GCA_041570895.1 Gammaproteobacteria bacterium | reverse complement strand
GGGCTAATCTGGCGTTGCCTGAGGCCACAGCTCTGCAATCAATCTGCAAAATTCACCATAAATGATATTGAAATTAGAGGCTTAGCTACCGTAAAAATCAGGATTTTGGGGGAAACCCCGATAGCACGTTTCTTACCATGGGAGCATCATATTTACTCATAGATGCAAGTATTAATATTTTAAAGAGGTATTAATCCCGTGGATGATAAAAGCAAAAAATCTGATGTTGTTCCAGTAAAAAAAGAAACCGGTGTAACACGCGCTGAGCCGCGCCACTTATTAAGCCCTTTCGAAAACATGGAAAGGTTATTCGAAGATTTTTTTCCCCGCTCATTGTTGCGCCATTACCGGCATGGATTACCGTTAGCCAGTGAGTTAACGACCCCATTTGAAGGCCGTATGCCAAAAGTCGATGTCATCGATCGAGATGATGAAATTTTTGTTCGCGCAGAACTGCCCGGTGTTGATAAGAAGGATGTTGATATTTCGATGACGGATAACACCGTCACCATCAAAGGCGAGACCCGAAAAGAAGAAAAGGAAGAGAAAGGCGACTATTATCGCTGCGAGACTTCCCATGGCGCCTACACCCGGACACTATCATTACCGTCCGAGGTCAATGCAGATAAATCCAAGGCCATCTTTAAAGACGGAGTACTCGAGCTGACACTGCCTAAAATAGAGCGCGCGAAACGTCGAAGTATCAAGGTCGCCTAGTTTTGTACCCTCACCGGCTAAACTCTCTACATAAGCCGGATAATTTAGCCGGCCACTTTTAGGCCGGCCTTTTTTTATCAGCGGCGAAAAGAAAAATTTAGGAGTAGAATGTTATTAGAAATCAGATATAGTGGGTCTGCATAATGATACAGCCAGCAAGTATTTTTATCGTTGACGATCACCCGTTGGTGCGTCGGGGTCTGCGTCAGCTGATCGAGGGTGAACCCGAGTTCAGTGTCTACGGTGAAGCAGCTAACGTACATGAGACACTGATGCTGATCACACCGCCCACGCCGCCTGATCTGGCCATCATCGACCTGTCACTGCCCGATGGAAACGGTCTCGACCTGATCAAGCGCCTGATAGCCCGTTTTCCCGATTTTTTAATTCTGATCTCTTCCATGCATGATGAAACCATGTTTGCAGAGCGCGCACTGAAAGCAGGCGCTAAAGGTTACATCAACAAGCAGGCTAGCGGTGATGATCTCATCGATGCAATCAAACAGATACTCAACGGAAAAATATATTTCAGTCCGCATGTGCTGGAACACTTTTTACAGAAAAATTCCTCTCACGATCAACTTCAGGAGCAACATCCGATTCAAAAGTTATCCGATAGAGAGCTGGAAGTTTTTGAATATATCGGTCAAGGCCTGGGCACTGGTGAGATTGCCAAAAGGCTCAACCTCAGCATCAAAACTGTCGAGTCACATCGTGCCAATATAAAAAGGAAACTTGGTCTGGCTTCGGCTGGCGAGCTAACACGACGCGCAATACAGTGGTCACTCGAGCCGAACTAAAGATATATGCACCAAACTCCGTCAGGCGCTCTCGCCAATACTGCAGGTAAACAGTTTTATCATCAGAAAAAACAGCCAGACTAATTTTTCAGACTATTTCAAGATGCTACTTTTAGGGTTAATATGTCAATACTCTGACAGTCAGCACGAGTGGCTCAATGCCAAAAAATAATAAAAAGAAACAGCAACAAACCGGCAGCCGCACAAAAACAGAAACTCCCGATAAAAGTCAGCAGGCGTTTCCTGTTGTCGGTATCGGCGCATCAGCCGGTGGCCTGAAAGCGTTCAAAACTTTTTTCTCTCATATGCCAGGCAATAGTGGTATGGCTTTTGTGCTGGTGCCGCACCTGGACCCTGGCCATCAGAGTTTGATGGTCGAACTGCTCACCGAACATACCAGCATGCCGGTCTGCGAGGTGACAGATAAAATGCTGGTTAAACCCAACCACGTTTATATCATTCCACCCGCTCGATACCTGAGAATTCATAATCAAAAACTGCTGCTGAGTGCACCACCTAAAATCCGCGGCACAGAAATCGCCATCGACGATTTCCTGCGATCCCTGGCGGAAGACCAGGAAGAGCGCGCCATCGGTATCATCCTCTCCGGTACCGGCTCACACGGCACTGCTGGCCTGCAGGCGATCAAGGCAAACGGCGGCATGGCAATGGTACAGGACCCCGACACCGCCGAGTATGACAGCATGCCGCAAAATGCGATCGATACAGACTGTATCGATTACATTCTGCCACCCCAGGACATGCCAGAAATATTGATCCAGTATGCACAACACTCTTATGTCAGAGGTGCCTGGCAACCCAATTCTCTGATCGAGTCAGAACAGGGTCAACTCAGCCGTATTCTCGCCCTGCTTCGGGCTCGCATAAAATACGATTTTCGTTGCTACCGCAAAAACATGCTGTTGCGCCGTATCCAGCGCCGTATGGGATTAAAACATATCGATGGACTGGCCGAGTACCTCGAACTACTGCGTAATGATGCTGACGAGGTAAATCGTCTGTACCGTGATCTGCTGATCAGCGTGACCGGCTTTTTTCGCGACGCCGAAGCCTATAATGAGCTGGAACAACAGGTGATACCACAATTACTAGAGCGTAATGCAAGTGATATCCCGGTTCGCGTCTGGGTACCCGGTTGCGCTACCGGCGAGGAAGCCTATAGCATCGCCATGCAATTTATCGAACAGTTTTCAGCGGCACAGAAACAGCCTAATATTCAGATATATGCCACAGACATCGATGAAAGCGCACTTGAGTTTGCGCGCCAGGGAATCTATCCGGAAAGCATTGTCAGCGACATTTCGGCGAAACGTTTAACACGGTTCTTCACCCCGACCGATAGCCATTACCAGGTCAATAAACAACTCCGCGAATCGGTAGTGTTTGCTACCCAGAACCTGATCAGCGATGCACCATTCTCGAAACTCGACCTGATCAGCTGCCGCAACCTGCTTATCTACCTCGATCCCGATGTACAGAAAAAAGTAATTTCATTGTTCCACTTTGCGCTGCACGAAAACGGTTTTCTGTTTCTCGGCTCCTCGGAGACTGTCGGCCGGCAGCTGGACCTGTTTGAAACCGTTTCTAAAAAGTGGCGTATATTCCGGCGCATAGGTCAAACACGACGTGATGCTATCAACTTCCCGATTGCTTCGAGTTACAAGCGCCGCGGGTTATTACAGCCACTAAAAGAACCGGGTACAGGTCACCGGCCCGACTTTGCCGAGCTGACCCAACGCCAGCTACTGGAAGACTATGGGCCCGCTTCGGCGTTGATCAACCGTAGACATGAAGTCCTGTATTTTTATGGCGCGACCGGGGATTTTCTGGAACCACCCACGGGTGAACCAACCCGCGACCTGATAGACATGGCGCGCCGGGGATTACGCACCAAACTACGTGCCGCCTGCCACCAGGCGATACGTGAAAATAAGCCGGTGGTAGATTCCAGCATACGTTTCAAACGCAATGATGCGTGGCTGCCCTGCACCGTCACCGTCAAACCCGTTGTCGACACAAATCTCGGCGAAGGGCTGTTGCTGGTGACATTCCAGTTACAGGAAAATGCACCCCATGCTGAAACCACAAAACCAGCACATAAAATTGAGGAAGAATCTTCTCTGGTCAGCCAGCTGGAAGATGAACTCAAATCCACACGAGAAGACCTGCAAAGCACGATCGAAGAGATGGAGAGCTCTCATGAAGAGCTAAAAGCTTCAAACGAAGAAATCATGTCGATGAATGAAGAGCTGCAGTCGGCAAATGAGGAACTGGAGACCTCCAAAGAAGAACTGCAATCACTTAATGAAGAACTGGGTACAGTCAACAACCAGCTACAGGACAAAGTTGAACAGCTGGACAAAGCGAACAATGACATGACCAACCTGCTCAATAGCACAGACATCGCAACCTTGTTTCTGGATAGTGATTTACACATTCGACAGTTCACACCAGCGACTGGCAAGCTGCTCAAGCTGATCAGCAGTGACATCGGGCGGGACATTAATACCTTCGCTACAGACTTTACCGGCACACAGCTATCGGATGACGCTCGCGACGTTCTGGAAGAACTGTCGCCGATTGAAAGTGAAGTTCACAGCGGTGATAACCATTGTTACTTACGACGCTGCCTGCCTTATCGCACCCCTGATAATCGAATAGAGGGAGTAGTCATCACCTTTATCGATATTACCGAACGCGTCAATGCCGAAAAGCAGTCACGGCGACTGGCAACCCTGATGCGTGACTCCAACGACGCTATTACAGTGCAGGATTTTGCTGGCAATATCATCATCTGGAATCACGGCGCAGAAAAGATCTACGGTTACACTGAAAGTGAAGCACTGCAGATGAATGTCCGCGAGCTGATACCCACAAACATCCAACAGGAGGAAATGAAATACCTGCAGCAAGCAGCTGGCGGTGAGATCATAGAATCATATGATGCCCGGCGATTGCGAAAAGACGGACAAGTCCTTAGCATATGGATGACCATAACTCTGCTGAAAGACGAGACCGGTCAGGCCACGGCCATTGCCACTACTGAACGTGATATCAGCGAGCGTAAGCACATCGACCAGTTGCGCCTTGAGAGTGAACGCCTGGAGAGTATTATCGAGCATCTACCGGCCGGAGCGGTGTACGTCGAAAATGACATGCTAACCCTGAATCGGGCTGCCGAAAAAATCACCGGCTATAAACGCGACGAGCTTAAAACCCTGGACCAGTGGTTTAGCAAATTATACGGTAAACGTGCAGACAGGATCCGACAGCTTTACGAACTGGAGCGTAAAACCGGCACCGATAAAGGAGCTGGACCTGCCACGATTACCTGCAAAAACGGCCACAAACGTTTTATCGAATTTGCCAACTACCGCTTCGACAATCATGAAGTATGGCTGATGCACGATGTCACCGAACGCCAGCAATACGAAACCAGCTTGAGGACTAGCGAGGAACGCCTGCATGCAATTATGGATAATGCCGCAGAGTCCATCATCGTCATCAACGAAGCCGGCCTGATTACCGACTACAACCTGGCAGCGGAAAAAATCTTCGGTTATAGCGCCGACGAAACCATCGGTCATAACGTCAGCATGCTGATGCCCTCGCCTTATCGTGAGCATCATGATAGCTACATCAACAACTACTTAACCAGCGGCATACCCCGCATCATGAACAGTCCACGTGAGTTGCCCGGTCTGCGCAAAGATGGTTCGACATTTCCACTGGAGCTGTCAGTCGCCAAGATTGATCATATCGGCCTGTTCTGTGGCATCATGCGTGATCTGAGTGAACAGAAGCTGCTTGAAAAAGAAGTTGCCGATATCAGCACCATGGAACAGGACCGTATCGGACAGGATATTCATGACGGACTCGGTCAGCAACTGACGGGCTTAAGCTTGATGGCAAGCAGTCTGCAACGCGAACTCGTACGAGAGCATATACCGAAAAAACAGCAACTGGATGACATCGTTCAATATTTGCAACAGGCGACCGCGGATGCCAGACTGCTATCACGTGGACTGGCTCCCATGTCGATAGAGACGCTGGGACTGGAGGATGCGATACAGATACTGGCTAAGGATATTCAGAAGACAACAGGCATTAACTGCCATCTTGATATGCAACGGCCGGTTAATATTCATGATCTTACCGTCAGTACCCAGATATATCGTATCATTCAGGAAGCCCTTAATAATACGATTAAACATGCCGATGCGCAGAACATCCACATCAGACTGGAAAACGTTGATCACTTTGAAATGAGTATCAGTGATGATGGTAAAGGCTTTGAAGTTAGCGATGAAATATTCAGTAAAAATCTCGGCTTGCGCATCATGCGCTACCGTGCAGGAATCATTGGCTGCCAGCTCGACATCGAATCGTCACCGGGTAATGGAACGGTTGTATGCTGCAGACGCTTAACAGAGACAATAAAATAATTATCATTGCAGCAGTGGCTACTTGATGCGTCTATCAGAATTAAAGTCGCCTTGAGTATGAGCATCCTGCCCTCTACAAAAGACGACGTATCCTGCATTAAAGCTCAACGACTATGTTTTTCTGCCTGCTTTTTCTGTCGTCAAAAGTTTCTGTTTTAAGTAAAAATATCTGCCGCGAAAACTATCCGGCACGAGAACAGCTCACGCTGTTTTGTTAAGCATCTGGTTGATAACCTCATCAACTTTATTTTCTGCCAACAACCAGTCCTGCACCGGGTCGCCACCATGAAAACCGCGTTGTTCTGCTCGCAGATAGGCTTCGCGCGCGATCATCTCTCGTCGTTTTTTACCCTTTATAACCTTCACCTGTTCTGAAGTACCTGCTTTTTTAGATCGCTTGTTGCTAATTTTAGGCATTTTCTTCTCCTGGAATATTCTCAGTTAATTTCAAATGATATCGGCAGATAAGCAAGATGACTATGGCTTAAGTGATCGGTATTAATGAGTTTGATATTCCTGATCCTCTGCCCCAGATTCTTTTTCAACAACAGCAACATTGCCAGCCCCGAATCCTGAATGCGATCGGTACGAGACAGGTCGACAGTGATACCTGCTGCATTATAGCGTTTGGCAAATATGCTGGCGTGGCGCATCAGCTCGACTGCACGCAGATCGAGCACACGGCCCGCCCTGACAGTCACCGTTACCTGACTGGATAAATCGTCCTTACTTACCAG
>JBFFVI010000105.1:0-6746 GCA_041570895.1 Gammaproteobacteria bacterium | reverse complement strand
GAATGGACATGGATTCACACAAGGTCTCGGCTTACCTGGAATCTTTATTGAAGAGAAGCCTGCCAGTTTATGAGCGGCTGTTTGATAGATGAATATGTCGGCGACAACACTACTCCACTGAGAAATACATCCACACGGTCATAAATATTATAAAAACGATAAACAATAACAGGCCGGTGACAAAATCACTCGGTGCTTTGTTGTGTTTATTTTTCACATTCTTCATAAATTCATCTATCTGTTTAATTCTACTATGAAGAGACGATCTCTTTAGGACGAAACAGGCCTGTTAATTTCGCCTGCCCGGATTTTTTCAATGTGTCGAGCGAGTCAATAGAAAAGACTGCTGCTGCACAGGTCGTCATCAGTTTGCCACTGTCAGACAATGGCGGTGGCGTACTGGCAAGATAACTCACCAGATAATCCATTCCCGGATTGTGCGCCAGGATCAGCAATCGCTGATTATCACTCGCGTACAGTTCGATGGTCTCAAGTAGCGTTTCGCTGTCAGCCAGGTAAAGCGCTTTATCAACGATGATATCCTCTTCAGTAAACGGAAGATTATCTAATAACAGGCTGGCTGTCTCCTGGGTACGCTGCGCCGAAGAGACGATCATTTTGTCTGGTACCAGGTTCTGCTGTTCCAGGTACCCACCCATACGAAGTGCATCCTGCCGCCCTCTTTCGTTTAGAGGTCTATCGATATCAGCAGTATGGCTGTGCCAGTCTGACTTGGCATGGCGCATCAACATTAACTCAAACATTTAGTTCAAACACCCTGGCTTTCTAATCATAAAATAATCGATGCATTTATTGACTTTTTCATAAAACGGGATGATTATATAACTTTCCTTAGCGATAAATTGTATTTTATTAAGCATAAATGTAAATAAACGGGGGCAATAAAATGAGCACAACAACACATTCTTTCGGTGAGTTCTGCACCGGCTGCGTTGCAATAGCTATAATAGTCGCATCAATTGCAACACTGGCAACCATTATATGGGCATTATTCCTTTAGAAGAAGGACCTGAACAACACCTATGGCGAGCAGCCACTCGTCATCAGGTTTATAACAAAGATATTCAGGTGTTCGCAATGCGCTGGTAATAACGCATCCTGTATAACAGGCGTTTATGATGTTCATCTTCTTCAAAGCCTGATCGATCATGCAAAACATTATTACTGATCAGCCCCTGACCAGACTGCAATGTGCCCCGGTAGATATAGGGTGAGTCTGTGTGCAGATAGTCATGTATCAGGGCAACAGCCTCCTGGACCAGCGGATCCTGTTTCCATACGATACTGCGTGTTCTTGCGGTGTAACGCATATGAAGATCGCCGGCATCAGAAACAGAAAAAACCGGGCCATATCTATCTGGACGGATCACTTCACCCGCTTTATTTATATTCGCCGGGATCATCATCACATCCGGCTGCATCAGGGCACGGATATAATCAGGGTTTTCCTGACGCAGGCGGATATAGATGATCTCATGATCGAGCAAGGCATTTTCACCACCGCTGGCAGCCGGTGTAACGCAGTGTAAGAACAGCGCGTTGATCTGGTTATCCAGGGTATTGTAATAACCGTCGGTATGCCAGTGTATGGAGCGATTGGTGTATGGAATATATTCTCCGCGCCATTCATCTTCGACCACTCTGAGCGCGGTAATACCATCATCAGCGCCGCGGTTGTCATCAGGTCGAAATAGTCCAAACTGCTGGGCCAGTTTATCCGGTATATCCTTATCAGGATCATCACCGGTATTACCCGCATAGATGGCCATATTGGTTTTTTTGACCAGGTCACGAATGATTCTAACTTCGGTCTTGCTCAGGTTTCTCGGATCATCGACTTCGACGATAATATCGTTGATATCCTGCGGATAATCGTCCATCTTGTTGTCGAACCAGGCATGATAACCCGCCTCGTTATCAAGATCGAAAGGACTGCCTGTTTTATACTTGTCGCTAAAGTGATTTGTTGCGTCAGCTGAACTCATCAGATACAACCTCGTTGTTCATTATTACCGATACTATCCATACCTGCTTCGCCATGCCAGTAACCGTTGCATTCGCCCGAGATGATATAGGGCTTGAGTAATTCCTCTGCTTCCTCGCTACTTACTTTACCATGCATACAGTGATCATAGACCTCGATTATCTGTGGTGTATTTTTTGACTGTGGGCTAATGCGCAGGACATCGATCTCAAGATCGATAAAATCATTCATATCCCTGATCAGGTTCTGCGTTTTGGCCGACTGTGTCTGAATGCCGTTAAGCACAAGAAATGATTCATCTTCACGCGTACGCAACATCAATCCATCAGCATCATCGAGACAGCGGAACTGGCAGTCATCCTTGGCCAGGTTATGTGAGCGCGCAGTAAAACACCTGGCGGAATATGCCAGCGGCAGACGGCCGAAAACGAAGACTTCTGTCTCAACACCCAAAGGCCTGTCTTGATGCATTGACGTCAGCGTTTCTTTTGACAGTTCAACAGGAAGTGTCCAGCGTTTTAGACCGGCATCAGCAAGCACCTGCAAGCTGCGTGAATTATAGATATTGACTGCCGGTCCGGTAACAAACGGTTTTTTTCCGGACAGCAGCTGAACCGCTGACATATCATTGGCTTCAACCATGTAGTCTTCATTGTCACAGATCTTTCGCAGCGAACTCAGTTCCGAATTGGCTTCAAGCAGGGTCAATGTTGATAATAGAACGTCCTTACCTGCATCCTTCAGTAAAGCCGCCAGCTGCAGCCATGAGTCGGGGGTCAACAAACGACGTTTTGAACAGACGGTCTCACCGAGATAAACGATATCCACTGCGGTATCAGCAATCGATTCGTAAAACCTGAAAACATCTTCACGTGGCCAGTAATATAAAAGCGGACCGAGTGATAATCTGGGTAACCTTGTCGTCATAAATTTCACTTTAATGATGTAACTGATAAAAAATAATCACTGCCACGGCCGATGATAGGCACCCAGTGTTGTCTGTGAACCTTCAGAAACTTTTTCCAGCGCTGCCATCCAGTCTGATTGCGCATGATAGGCCTGAGGATTTCTCTCACAGAGATCAATCGCATCGCGCCATACTTTTGTGACCTGTGCGACATAAGCCGGGCTGCGTTGCCGGCCTTCGATTTTAATGGCGGCGACACCGACCGACTGTAGTTCCGGCAGCAGTTCCAGGGTGTTCAGGCTGGTCGGTTCTTCGATGGCGTAATAGGTGTTGCCGCTGACATTAAAACGTCCTTTACATACGGTTGGGTAACCTGCCGACTCGCCCTCAGCATGCTGATCGATCAGTATATTATTCAGCCGGGTTTCGAGACCGTTCGGGGTTTCATTCCAGCTCACTGCATTAGCCGGTGAGCACGCGCCGAAGGTATTGGGTGAGCGCCCGGTGACATAAGAAGACAGCATGCAGCGCCCCTCGACCATCACACAGAGACTGCCAAAACCGAATACTTCGACAGGTACCGGGCTGCTTTCTGCAACCTGTTTCACCTGTTTGAGTGACAGCACACGCGGCAGTACGACACGCTGGATAGCAAAGTTTTGAAAATAAAAATTAATCGCTTCGGCATTGGTTGCCGAGCCCTGTACGGACAGATGTAGACGCAGGTCAGGCCAGCGGCCGCGGGCATAATCCATTACTCCTATGTCTGCCAGGATCAGAGCATCAACACCCAGCTCCGCCGCATGATCAACCGACTTCTTCCAGCGTGACCAGCCGGAAGGCTGCGGGTAGGTATTGATAGCAACAAATACTTTTGTGCCTTTGTCGTGCGCATATCGGATACCCTCCTGCGCGCGCCTGTCGTCAAAGTTGAGTCCGGCAAAATGACGTGCGTTAGTGTCATCCTTAAAGCCCATGTAGACCGCATTGGCACCGTGATCAACCGCAGCTTTAAGTGAAGGCAGGTTACCCGCAGGACAGACAAGTTCCATAATCATTAAACTCTTTTAAATCGACAGTAAACAAAACTCTGTGAGGTCTCACTCGGTGTTGTATGTTCTTCGCTACTCGTCTCAACGAGTTGAAAGCCATCACCCAGTACGGCAGCCATGGTTTCCGGACTGTAGCGCACCACCTCGAGACCGCTGCATTTTTCGGGTCCATCAAGACCAAAGGTGGCAATGATGACATGGGCACCGGGTTTTAATGCATGTGTCAGTGTAGACACATAACGGGCGCGGTCAGATTCATCTTTAAGAAAATGAAATACCGCACGGTCATGCCAGAGATCAAAGGTTAAGGCTGGTGAAAATTCTGTTATATCAGACTCTAACCATTCCACCTTGTCAGCACGCTCGCCAAGACGCAGTTTCGCCTGCTCGATCGCACTGTGCGCGATATCAAGCACGGATATATTTTGATAACCGGCATCCAGCAAAAAATCGACCAGTGTAGAAGCACCGCCGCCGATATCAATAATACGTGCACTGGTATCGATACCTGTCGCTTTGATCAACTCAAGAGAAAAATCAGGACGCTGCTGATACCAGCTTACTTCTGTCGCCTTCTTATCCGAATAGACATGTTCCCAGTGATCTTTTCTATCGAAGTCAGTTTCGTTGTTTCCTGTTTTTTTATTCGGCATAATTAGTACTCATCTTCATACTGGCACAAAGGCTAAATCTTCGGGCAACAACAGAGCGGAAGGTTCATCTTTATCCAGATTAACTGGTTTCGCATGTTTAGCCAGTTGCGCCGTTATACGGTTAAGTACCTGCCATTTTTTTGAACACCATTGTGGCGCGAGTAAAACATCGGCCGATGCTGTTCCGGTAAGACGATGGAAGATAACTTCATCAGGTGTACGCCTGATCAACTCGACCACATCAGAAACATACTGCTCCAGGGTCAGCGGCTGGTATTCACCACGGCGCCACTCATTGGCCAGCTGGGTACCTTTAACCACATGCAGCGGATGAAACTTAAGCCCATCGACGCCCAGTTCAAGCACACGCTCCAATGACGATATATGATGCTCGGTAGATTCTCCCGGCAGACCCAGAATAAGATGGGTGCATACTTTAATGCCGCGACTGCGTGCTTTTACAACCGCCTCTTCGTACTCGGCAAAACCGTGCCCACGGTTGACATGAACCAGTGAAGCATCATGCGCAGACTGCAGACCAAGATCCAGCCAGACCTCATAGCCCTGTTGTTGATAATCAACCAGTAGATCGAGCACCTCATCGGGCACGCAGTCAGGTCGTGTGCCGACGTCCAGACCGATAACATCCGGTTCTCTCAGCGCCTCATCATATAGACGAGTGAGCTCGCGAACATCAGCATAGGTATTGGTATACGCCTGAAAATAAGCGATATATTTTTTTGCACCGGTACGTTTCCTGATGACCTTACGACCCGCTTCGATCTGATCGGTTATCTGATTAGGTCGACGCCCGTTAGGACTGAATGAAACATTGTTGCAGAAAGTGCAGCCGCCACGACCTATCGTTCCATCACGATTGGGACAGGTAAACCCGGCATCGATAGCGATCTTATGAACACGTTCTCCATAACGCGCCAGCATCGCCTGACCGAATGTATTTACATATTGTGAAAGGTTCATTTAAAACACGGACGACCAAAGATTGATCATTTTCTACGAATACGGCTAAAAATGAATGATCTACATCAAAGTGGGGAGAGCTTTGTTACTTAACAGGATATACTGACTGGCGTAATTTGATTTTTGTCAATTAAGAGATACATCAAACAGGGACAGATCTATTTAAAAATATCATAAAAAGGATCTATCCCCTTTAACTATTCATACCAGATACTTATAACAACAAGACCCGTTAGATGATCTTTTTCACCGTGCGTCTGAGAGGATTGGAGTTTATCTAAAATCTTTATTTCCGGGTTATCTTCCAGAAACTTATTAATTTCGGCTTCAAGATGTTCTGAAGTTTGACTATCAAATATTCTAACTTTCATCATTAGTACCTTTAAAAAGTTTATATACAAGTATAGTAATAAATTAACAGGTTATGTGATTTTTGATTCTTCTCGATCAGGGAGACGGCATCCTTGATTTTCAATTTTAAAAAAACGTGGTCTATCCCCTGTTTATCATATCAACGGCTGAGGTCATACGGAAAATCGATGTCCTTCAAAATACCAGCATCCTCGGTAGCAAGTAATTCAAGCGCATCTGAATTATCGGCGATCAGATCGCGGGCTCCCTTGTCACCGGACAGGTCACGTAACGGCTGCAGCCAGCGCGAGGAAAACCCTACCGGGTGGCCGCGTTGACCGGCGTAAACAGGAGCGACCATGGAGGCGCCGTTTTCGAGACGATCCGCCAGCACAGAGATGGTTGCGGGCTGGATCCATGGCATATCCGCCAGCATGATCAGCCAGCCGGCAGCTTGTGCACTGGCATTGACGCCGGCCGCCAGGCTGGTGCCCATGCCTTCATCGGCCCGAGGATTCTCGATGATGTGCAGACCGAGTTCAGTAAATAACTCGATCAGGCCATGGTCGCCAGGTTTTACCACGGCGACGGTATTCGGTAACACCTGTATCAGCGATTGTGCAGCGGCGGCCGCAACAGGCATGCCATCATGCAGCGGCTGCAGCACCTTGGCTGCGCCGAAGCGCCGTGCTGAACCCGCGGCGAGCAGTATGCCTGTGATCTCGCTCATCGGTTCTGTTGTTCGATGCCATTGCGGATGGCTGTGATCTGCGCCAGGATGGAAACCGCGATTTCCG
>JBFFVI010000104.1:0-6769 GCA_041570895.1 Gammaproteobacteria bacterium | reverse complement strand
CCACACAGGTGAACCTGGTTTAAACCATCGCCCGCCTGCTCGGCCACCTGACTGAACAGCCGATACAACAGAGGCGCATAAGGATCGAGATAGTGCCGTAATTCAGCTTGATCTCGATCTGCGACGAATACATTTTGCATCAGATCATTACAACCGATAGCAACAAAATCGGCTTTAGCGATAAGACGGCCGATATCCAGCACTATCGCCGGCGTTTCTGCCATGGCGCCGACTGCGACAGCTGCAGGTAAACGGCGGCGTATCTGATGCAGCCAGTAATCATACTCTTCCAGCCGAGACAAAAACGGCACCAATACACGAATGGAAAATGTATTTGACAACTCCGCCAGCACCTCCAGTTGCGCCTCGATTACCGCCGCCACCGGTTCGGTGTTATAGATGCGTACACCCTGCATACCCAGAGACTGGCCGATAATGCCCTTGCCAGCCATCCAGGGTGGAATTTTATCGGTTGCCACATCCAGTAAACGAAAGGTCACGGATAACGGCGCGGCCGCTTCACAGATATCACCAAAGGCTGTGCGGTAAAAAGATCTGTCCGGTACCTGCTCATGCTCGGGTAATAAAAATTCCGTTCGCACTAAGCCAATCGCTCTGGCACCCAGCACTTTTGCCTGACGGGCAACCGAAGCATCGCGCACACTGGCGAGTAAATTGACCGGCTCACCATCCGTCGTCAACACCGCCTGCGCGGCATTGCTATTTTGTAACAACTCATCAAATGGTTCTGCAGCGGTTAAATCATTGCTGATCAGGCCACTGCTGCCATCGATCATAAGCTGCGTATCCTGTTCTAATCTGCCTGCCTGTTCGGCACTGATCAGCACAGTAGGCACACCCAGTCCGAGCAAACCTATCATGGTATGTGAAAATGGCACGGCTTCGACCACGATGAAACCCGCAGGCAACGTTTCATATGCAGACATCTCAGGTTGCGATATCAGTAGAATACGTCCTGCAATATCACCACGGCTTCCCTTCTGCAGTCTGCCAACGGCCATACCAGGGAAATAAGGTAATCCGGTAATGTGTATAGAAGCCATGGTCATTTAGTATCAACAGGGTCAGTCCCCTTTAATCCAGCCTTTGTCCACTACATAATGACCATCCAGTGACTTAACATTTGCCGGGTTATATTGAATCCTGAAAATAGACTCTTTATCTGAACGGAACCAGCGTTTTTTTACAACCACATTGTAGGTACACTTGCTTTTTTCGAGATCAAATACTGACTGATGGATCAGCGCTTTATGCTTCGATGGTTTATCATTTTCGAGCACATGTATCTCTCTGATGGATTTTTTATAACCGAGCCCATGAAAGTGAAAATAATATTCATCGGTCTGATCCTTTAGCTGCTGGTAACAAGATAAAATTTCATCATTGTATTTAAGCGGGCTTATAGCCGAAGCGGCGAGATGTTCATTCAGTTGATCGATCATATACATCAACGTCGTCCAGCCTAGCTGATCGCGCTTATAACCACCGCCCACATCAGAATGTACTCCCGGAAACCACACCTCATGCACAACACCGGGATTGTAATTCATCAATGTGGGCACAAAAGGATTTCGAGTATCATCTGCACAGACCAGGTGCACTGCTTTTTTGACATTACCAGCAACGTGCATATTTCTAAAAAGATTAAACTTATTGAAGGGAATGCCAAACAGTTTCATCGGTATACCAAAGGCACCAACCGTATCCCATACACCGAGGAAGGCAACATCAACAGCCACCTTGCCGCTGGATGTATAAGATTCAAAACGATTTTCCACGGCATTTGATTGTTTATTGGCGGAGATCTTATAAGTGATTGTGATCTCTTCTGGAATGCCTTTCTCATTAAGATCAGAAGCCAGCATGCGAGCGCCTGCAGCACCGCGACTAAAGCCAAAGATCAATATTTTATCGCCTTCACGATATTCTTTGGCAATTGCAGAGTACGCCTGTTGTCTTATTTTCTTTTCACCGCCACCGGTCGCGCCATTGATGGTCTTTTCGATAAAACCAAAATCATCATCATTGCCTACGCCACGAAAATATCGGGCAATCTGATTCTCCGAGTCACCTTCGAGTACGCGATACAACTTAACGACATTGGTAACCACACCACTATTGTCTTCACCATTCTCATCATTCCAGGTTCCATCAATGAGCACGATGAGCTTCCTACCCACACTCTTCGGCCTGTCTTTAAGTAAATAATTTTTCTTTATTGTATTGTTAACCATAACAACCTCCACTGTATTTATGTGACAACCGCAACGAAATGGTTTTTACTCTGACGTCAGAGTTTAATCAAGCGATTCGAGTAATATCACTGTTTCGCTACGAACCTTGTCTATTGCTTCCATAATCAGATCTTCACTCTCCTGCTTTTCACCGAGACCATCCCAGTTCTCACCCCAAATTTTAACCAGCTCATCCGCTTTTACAGGTAAAGGCGGCTGCAAAACTCGAGATAAATCACGCACGGTTAAAACATAAGACCAACCCGTACGAGGATTACCCTTGTCTGACATATCCTTGTCATAATGACTATGAAACACGACCTGTTGTAATTCACTCAACTTCAGTAGTACTTCAAAAGCTGCAAACCGTTGATTGCGATTATCTTCCGTTTTCTCATTTCGCCAGGTATTGTAACTAAGACTGCTTACCGCGATAACAATACTGATCAGCGCCACCGTATTACGCTGCAACTGGTTTACAATACTGTTTCTTTCGCCGCTCATATAAACTCCGATAAATCTAAAAAGTATTATTTATTAGTAAGGGATCTGCCCCCTTTAATCTTTCCAGTTTTAGCATGTGGGCAATAGTACAGGAGATATCATTTAGCACCAAACTGCTTATAATTGAGCAGGAATATTTCAAATTCGCAATTTTGGGAAGCTCGATCATTTTAAGAACTATTTCACCTGTATGTGCTACATATACAGTAGATAGATAGATTTATCACACAAAAAATGAACAAACGTCAATTCTACATTCTGCTCATCTTAATGCTAACAAGCATTACTTTGATGGCTATCGCCTGGGAGTTCTGGATCGAAGACTTTATCGGTACACTTTTAACTGATGAATTCGTATCAGAAACGAAGGAAGAACGCTGGGAATATATAATCTCTATTACTCTGTTTGCAGCGCTTTCCATGCTCTACCCGCTCTTCCTCGGCAAGGCGCTGATCGAGCGACATGAAAAACTCACCGAAGATATTAAAAGTCTGTCAGAGATAGATCACCTGACAGAGATGTACAACAGGCGCAAGATAACAGAATTATTCGAAACGGAATATGCCAGGTACAAACGCTACAAATATCCGTTATCCATTATACTCATCGATATCGATTATTTTAAAAAGGTCAATGATGAATTTGGACATAACCAGGGTGACGTGATGCTTAAAGAGTTTGCAGAAATTTTGCAAACAGACGCACGCGAATCTGATCATGTCGGACGCTGGGGCGGCGAGGAATTTCTGATCATATGCCCTCAGACAGATATCCATGGTGCCGCCACACTGGCCGAGAAACTCCGCAAATCCATCAATGAATACCCGTTCACCATGGTAGGCCATAAAACGGCCAGCTTTGGTATAACCACGTGCACTGATGACTGCACATTTGAAAGCATGATCAACCGTGCCGATAAGGCCCTTTATTCTGCTAAGTCAGCCGGCAGGAACAATGTGGCTCAGATTGTTTGAAGAATGAAATATTTGATGTCAGAGTAATAACTCGTCTTTTAAGAAAACTTCAGAAAAATGGTTTTTACCCTGACCCAGTTTTTTTATTCCAATCGCTCCGTCACCTTTAAGTCATGATATATTTAATCGTGTTCTGTTTTCTATGATGCCTAACTGTCAGTGAGCGAAATAAACACTACCATCTAAATTGTTAATGTTTTAATCTAACTTATAAAATTCATTCAAGGATACATCGTGAAACCGAAACCAGTACTACTCGCGATCTTCGATGGTTTTGGCGTCAATCCAAGCCGTGCACACAATGCCTGGACGCTGGCGCGCACACCTCATCTCGACCACTATTTCGCCTCCTACCCGCACACGGTATTACAGGCCTCCGGTAGAGCGGTCGGTTTACCGGACGGTCAGTTCGGCAATTCCGAAGTCGGCCACCTCACGTTAGGTTCGGGCCGAGTGCTGGAACAGGATCTGATCCGAATAGCCAATGCGATTTATGACGGCTCATTCGAGCAATTGCCAGAGTGGCGATCGATGATTGACGGTAGCAGGCGCCTGCACCTGATCGGCCTGGTCTCGGATGGTGGCGTGCACTCACATATCGAACACCTGCACGGGATCCTGTCGTTGCTGCGTAACACGGAAATAGAACCGGTCATCCACATGATTACCGACGGCCGTGACACCGCGCCCAAAGTCGCCCTGACCTATCTCGAAGAAGTCGAAGAAGCACTGGCCAACCTCGGGCGAGGCTCGATCGCCACCGTCAGTGGCCGCTACAGCGCCATGGATCGGGCCAGACACTGGGACCGCACCGAACAGGCCTGGAAAGCCATGGTGCTGGGTCAGGGTTTCACCGCCGCAACGCCACGCGAGGCCATCGAAACCGCTTATGCACGCGGTGAAGGTGACGAATTCATTCAGCCTACCGTCATCGTCGGCCATGGTGGCATCGATCCCGATGAACCGGTACTGTTTTTCAATTTCCGCAGCGACCGTGTACGCCAGTTGACTGCCGCCTGCGGCCTCGAAAAATTTGACGACTTTGATCGTAAAGGCATTTATCTGAAAAAACTGGTGTGTATGACCGAGTACAACGCCACGTTCCCATTACCGGTATTGTTTCCAACACGCATGCCGGAGCAGATACTGGCCGAAGTCATCAGCGATGCTGGCATGGCACAACTGCACTGCAGCGAAACCGAGAAATTTGCCCATGTAACCTATTTTTTCAACGGTGGCCATGAACCACCTTACCCGCTGGAAGATCGCATCATCGTGCCGTCACCCGCGGTCGCGACCTATGACATGCAGCCGGAAATGAGCGCATCGAAAATTACTGATGAGCTGATAAACGCGATTGAAAGCGGCAAATATTCCTTTATCGTCACCAACTTCGCCAATGCCGATATGGTGGGTCACACCGCACGCCGTGATGCCATCATCAGCTCCGTTGAGACGCTGGACATCGAGAGCCACCGGTTATTCCAGGTGGCACTTGAAAACGACTGGCGCATCATGCTCACTGCCGACCACGGTAACTGCGATGAAATCATCGACCCGAATACCGGGGAACCTCACACCCAGCATACTGTATACCCGGTACCCTTTCTCATCATGGGTCAGGGGCCAGTAAAACTCAGCATCGGCCGAGGCCTGGCCGACATCGCACCAACCGTGCTGGAATTGCTCGGCATACCCCAGCCGCAGGCCATGACCGGTCGTAGCCTGATCCTTAAAAAAGGCCTGCTATAACGTGGTGACAATACAACGCGGAGACAATATGAAAGAGAATCACGATCAAGTTTCTGTGCTGGCACTGAACCCCTCGGTCGACATCAGCTATGAAATCCCCCAATTGCTGGCATATCAGAAAGTACGCGCCAGGCAAACCTGGTACCACCCGGGTGGCAACGGCATCAACATAGCACGCGCACTCATCGAACTGGGCGTGCCGACCAATTGCTGCAGTATTATCGCCGGTGAAAGTGGCGACCTGCTGATGACCCTTCTCGGAGACAGCCTCGGTGACAGACACAAGTCATTTCGCGTCGACGGAGAAACGCGTTTGAATACCACCATCATGCAGCAGAGTCCTCCCGGTCAGTACGAGATCACCAGCGTCGGCCCCGAAGTCCCGGCGGATGCACTGGCCAAAGCGTGTGACTGTTTTGTGAACGAGGCAGACAAGGGCATCGCCGTGCTAAGCGGACTATTGCCACCGGGCGCGCCCGAAAACACCTACCGCGAACTGATCGAGCGCATCAACCAGAAAGGCGGCAGAGCCGTGGTGGATGCACATGGCGAACCATTGCAGCAAGCGCTGGAAGCAAAACCCTGGCTGCTTCGATTAAACCATTACGTACTCGAAGCAACGATGAAGCGCCGCATGGACACCAGGGAACAAGTCGCAGAAGTCGCACGAACGATCCAGCAACAGGGTGTGGAATATGTTTGCGTAAGCCTGGGAGATAAAGGTGCAGTGCTGATCGATGCCGACAACAGTTACCACTGCGAAGCACCAAAGATACATAAACAGTCGACCGTCGGTTGTGGCGACGCGCTGGTTGCAGGTTTGATCACGACTGCTCTCAGGCAGGAAACAACACAACAGATGTTACGTTTTGGCGTCATCTGCGGCAGCGCCACCGCATCGCATCCGGGCACCGAGTTGTTTAAACGGGATGAACTTGAAACCGGATCGAATGATCTTGAGGTGACCGCGCTTAATGTTTGAACAAGCGCAGGTTTCAGAAGAAATAAAATATTTCGAATCAGAGTAAAAAATCATCGTCAAGTAAACTTCAGCGAAATGGTTTTTACCCTGACCCCAAATAATTCTGCCCCGCATAACTTTTTACAACTGTAAAAAAGTCGATACAACCGACACATTATTTTACATAACGACTTAAATTTAATATTAGAAAAATTACTTAACTAATTGATATATTTCAATTAGTAAAAAGTTAGTACGTTAATTGCATAAGTAATTACATAAGTCACGTTTTACCGGCTCGCAAGAATTCAAGACCGTCGGT
>JBFFVI010000103.1:0-6801 GCA_041570895.1 Gammaproteobacteria bacterium | reverse complement strand
TCCCTGCGGAGGAACAGAAGCCACGGTACCCTCGATCAGCTTCAATAATGCCTGCTGTACACCTTCACCAGAGACATCGCGCGTAATCGAAGGGTTGTCAGATTTCCGTGAAATTTTATCAATCTCATCGATATAGACGATACCTGTTTGTGCTTTATCGACATCATAATCACATTTTTGCAGTAATTTCTGGATAATGTTTTCGACGTCTTCACCGACATAACCTGCCTCGGTCAGCGTGGTTGCATCTGCGATTGTAAAAGGCACATCAAGTAATCTTGCCAGAGTTTCAGCGAGCAGGGTCTTACCTGAACCCGTTGGCCCAATCATTAGGATGTTACTTTTTGATAACTCGATATCGTCTTTTTTATGTTTAACTTCAAGACGTTTGTAGTGATTGTATACTGCGACAGCAAGTACCTTTTTAGCACGTGCCTGACCGATAACGTAATCATCAAGTATCGCATTAATTTCCTGAGGAGTTGGTAACTTCTTGATTGCAGAACTAGTTTCGTCCTCCAGTTCTTCCAGGATGATGTCATTACATAACTCGACACATTCATCACAAACATAAACCGACGGACCTGCAATTAACTTTTTAACTTCATGCTGACTCTTGCCGCAGAAGGAACAATAAAGAAGTTTCTCAGAATCATTACCGGTGGTTTTTCTATCGTCACTCATAAACTTTCTCTCAACACATCAGTAGACTAAATATACAACAATAACCTTGCCTATTCACGAACAATCTTTCAAGTGAATTTGCAGGTAAAATATCAAAAATATCATCATTTACACTAGACAATAGCGTATAGAGATAATTCATACCGGATTCAGGCTAATTTTCAGATAAAAAATTAAGCAAAATTCCCTATTTATGCCTAATTTAAGTAATGACAGAGCAATAAATGACCTGAGTTTTGGTCACAATTGCACTATTTGCGGACTAACTTAGCGACGGGTACTCAATACTTCGTCAATAAGCCCATATTCAGCAGCTTCGTCAGCACCCATGAAATTATCACGCTCAGTGTCTTTATCAATAGTATCAATACTTTGGCCAGTATGATCTGCTAATAACTGGTTTAACTGCTGACGAATTTTCATGATTTCTTTTGCATGAATATCAATATCTGACGCCTGCCCCTGATACCCGCCCAGTGGCTGGTGAATCATAACGCGAGAGTGTGGCAGAGAATAACGCTTGCCTTTGGTGCCCGCTGCCAATAACACAGCTCCCATGCTGGCCGCCTGGCCGATACATAAAGTACTGATATCAGGTTTGATAAATTGCATCGTGTCATAGATAGCCAAACCGGCGGTAACTGAGCCACCGGGGGAATTGATATACACAGAAATGTCTTTATCTGGATTTTCTGACTCTAAAAAGAGTAGCTGCGCCACCACAAGGTTGGCCATGTGGTCTTCAACCTGACCGACGATAAAAATCACACGCTCTTTTAGTAACCGAGAATAAATGTCATAAGAACGCTCTCCGCGAGGAGTTTGCTCTATTACCATTGGCACCAGGTTTAATGATGTCGCTTCTAGCGCGTTATTAGAATTATTATTGACCATTACTTATACCCTTGTTGACTCATCTAACAGTTTTTAAGTTTATTTAACTAAAAACTATTTATATAGGCGTTATTTTCCTTCCGGATTCATTACTTCGTCAAAACTACTGTTTTTAGATGTCACCGTTGCCTGCTCTGCGATCCAGTCAACAACCATATCTTCCATTACCAGTGTTTGCACACCATTCAGCATTTCCTGGTTGCCCATATAGTAACGCACGAACTCATCAGGATCATCATAATCTTGCGCCATCTCTTCGATGCGCGCCTTAATCATATCCGCATCAATATTTACCGCTGAAACTTTGGCAACCTCGGCCAGTAACATACCCAGTTGTACACGACGCTCGGCATCATCCATGAAGACATCAACTGGCAGATTACTGCCTGGAGACTGTGCTTCAGTCTGCTTTTTAAGTGCTTCTGCTTCCTGTGCAACGACGGCTGATGGCACATCGATTGGGTTAGCACTGATCAGTGCATCCATGACCTTACCTTTTAATAAAGAACGCAATCGTTTGGTTAATTCACGTTCCATGTTTGCCTTTATCTCTGTTTTTAGCTGCTCAGTATCACCACTCTCGACACCAAACGCTTTAGCAAACTCTTCGTCGACCTCAGGTAGTTTAGGCTCTTCTACCTTCTTAACAGTAACTGCAAATTCTGCTTCTTTGCCAGCCAGATCTTTTGCTGCATAATCATCAGGAAACGGGACTTTAAAGGTGGTTTCTTCAGAAGCTTTCAGACCCGTCAATTTTTCTTCAAATCCGGGTATCATCTGGCCAGAGCCCAAAACCATCGGCATATCATTAGCACTGCCACCATCAAATTTTTCACCGTCAACGGTACCAACAAAATCGATACTTACACGGTCACCATCAGCAGAAGCGCGATCAACTTCTGTCCACTCCATTTTTTGCTTGCGCAACACGTCGATCATGTTATCGACATCAGAATTTTCGACACTGGCTTCAAGTTTTTCTACACTAAGATCAGCCACCGGGGCTAATGCAACTTCAGGGTAAACTTCAAAGGTTGCGGTATATTCCATGGCTTCGCCTAATACCAGGTTTTGCGCCTGTATCTCAGGGTCACCGGCTGGATTCAGGTTTTCCTGTGTTAGCGCTTCACGGAAAGTGCGCTGCATTAATTCACTCGCCACTTCCTGCAAAATCGTACCCGAATATTTCTGTTTGATAACCTTAAGTGGGACTTTACCAGGACGGAAGCCATCAACTCGCACAGTGTTTTTTAATGAATTAAGTCGATTAGTAACTTCCGACTCGACGGTTTCTGCAGGTACCTGAACGGTTAACTTACGTTCTAAACCTTCACCTGCCTCCACTGAAACTTGCATAACTACCTCGGTAAATAAAACTTGCGAGTTATCCCGAATGATTTCGGCTAACTCATAGAATAATTGGTGCGAAAGGAGAGACTCGAACTCTCACGTCAAAGACACTGGTACCTAAAACCAGCGCGTCTACCAATTCCGCCACTCTCGCATTTAAGTCACTGATATTAACAAATTAATGCAGACATTTCCTGCAAAAAAAGTTATCACCAGAATTTTGGCACTCTTTTATGGTGGGTCGTGAGAGACTCGAACTCTCGACCAAGGGATTAAGAGTCCCCTGCTCTACCAACTGAGCTAACAACCCAAAGCTGTATCACTCTCCATCCGGAACTTTCATTCCCCTAATGTATGGGGTGGACGATGGGGCTCGAACCCACGACGACCGGAATCACAATCCGGGACTCTACCAACTGAGCTACGTCCACCATAATTCTTTATATGCTGGCGTATTGTTTGGTACGCCTGGCAGGATTCGAACCTGCTACCCTCGGCTTAGAAGGCCGATGCTCTATCCGAGTGAGCTACAGGCGCAGAATTTTAAACCTGTTTAACATAAATTTGCTGCTGTTTACTGGCCACATATCCATCGTAAACCGTTTAAATTTTGGTCGGGGTAGAGAGATTCGAACTCCCGACATCCTGCTCCCAAAGCAGGCGCGCTACCAGACTGCGCTATACCCCGACACCCTTGAATTCTCGCGAATCAAGAGGCGGGGAATATTACGCTGTGCATAGGCGATGGTCAAACACTATTTACACCTTGTGGTAACAGTATTTCACATGCGAAAATTACGTTCTTTTCTGAAAAATAAATAAATCAATATGTCAGCACAGATCATAGATGGCAAAGCCATCGCCGCAGAGGTTAGAAATCAGGTTCGACTGGATATCCAGCAACGCCTCAGAAATAATCAGCGCGCACCAGGTCTGGCAGTTATTCTCGTTGGGCTTGACCCAGCCTCACAGGTCTATGTCAGAAAAAAACGTGAAGCCTGTGATGAAGCCGGACTGATCTCTAAATCGTACGATCTCGACGAGAACACCGATCAGCAAACGTTATTAAATCTTATTGAAGAATTAAATAATGACCCTACCATCGATGGCATACTGATTCAGCTACCGCTTCCAGAACATATTGATGACACACTGGTATTAGAAGCCATCCATCCTGATAAAGATGTCGATGGCTTTCATCCATACAATATTGGCCGACTGGCACAACGCATGCCGACGCTACGCCCCTGCACGCCACATGGTGTTATTTATATGCTGGAAAGCATCGGTGAAACATTTAAAGGTCGCCATGCCGTTGTTGTTGGCGCATCCAATATTGTTGGCCGGCCAATGAATCTGGAATTATTATTATCAGGCGCCACCGTTACCGTTACTCACCGTTTCACCAGTGATCTGGCGACACATGTAGCCCGTGCCGATATACTTATCGTTGCTGTCGGCAAACCTGGGATAGTCAAAGGCGAATGGGTCAAACCTGGCGCCACGGTGATCGATGTCGGCATCAATCGACTGCCAGATGGCAAACTTACCGGCGATGTAGATTTTGAAGCTGCTGCAGAACGCGCTGCATGGATCACACCCGTGCCAGGTGGCGTCGGCCAGATGACCGTTGCCATGTTGATACGTAATACCCTGCAGGCCGCTGTGAAACTCGACAATTAATTGTCGTCATTATTAAAGTGTACCAGCCCCTTCAGCACCATATCGGTAAAACTAACGATGCCGATAACCTTTCTATTTTCTACCACCGGCGCTCGGGACAGACCAAAATTTTCAAAATAACGTGCACAGTAACGAATATCCATGTCCGGATCAACGGACAATAACGGTTTTGCCATGATCTCATAAACGTTTACCCGGTCGGGTGATCGATCTTTTGCCAGTACGTTTTTACCGATATCTGAAATCAAAACCATACCGTATTCATCATCATCGTGTCGTTTATTCACGATCAGAGATTTAGTTTCAACATGTTTCATGGTTCGTAATGCATCCATTACGGTTACGCGACCATCGATCATATCAAAATCTTTTTTCATCACATCACGTACGCGAATAATTTTTCTATCTGTACTCATCATAACTCTGCCTCCACTACGTCAACTAACTGTTCAATCTGGTGCGCCACGCCCACGGCATCCTCAACATCAATCTGAATAGCGATACCGGTACCCGGTTGGTCTTCAAACTCACCTATATCTGCAATTTTTTCCAGTATATGACGGCTCAAATGTTCTTCGACTAAAAACAGAACAACATCACGCTGTGTTTCCAGTGACAGACCTAAAAATGTTTTCTTTTGCGCCAGGCCTTCTCCGCGCGCATTATTTATAATGGTTGCGCCTGTCGCTCCCGCTTCTCTGGCAGCATCCATCACCTCGCCAGTTTTTGAATCTTCAACAAAGGCAATTATCAATTTAAAATGCATAACGTAATCTCCCGGATAGTTTTATACACTGTATATTCATCTGCATTAATCCTGTTTGGTTTTTTTCTTGTCTGCTTTGATCTGATAAAAATCGTCTTCTTTAGCCAGTCGTTTCAAAGTGCGCGCATCTTTAAATTCTGACAACTGGGCATAAGCCATAACGGATATAATCGGGCATAGACTGGCAAAAGCAATAAGACCAAAGCCATCGATTAACGGACTGCGCCCGGGTACGGTTTCTGCCAGCCCCAGACCTAAGGCTGCAACCAATGGTACAGTGACCGTTGACGTTGTTACACCGCCAGAGTCATAGGCCAATGGTATGATCAACTTCGGCGAAAAAAATGTCTGAATAACAACGATGACATAGCCTGTAATAATAAAATAATGCATCGGCACACCAACAACGATTCGATAAGTACCTAATGCCAGACCAAATGCCACGCCAATCGCCACTGCTATACGCAAACCCCAGACACCGATTGCACCACCAGAGACTTCATTGGCCTTCATGGCAACAGCAATTAGTGCCGGTTCTGCAATAGTAGTACCTGCACCGATAGCAAAAGCAAAGATATAAACCCAGTAATAGTCCTGCCACTGTAATTCGCCGACAGAGATACGCATGCCTTGTAAAAATTCCGGGTTGGTCAACTGCTCAGCCATACTGCGCCCTATGGGAAACAGGGCCTGTTCCAGTCCCAGCAGAAAGAAGGTGATCCCGATCAACACATATAACATACCGGTTAATACTGATTTTAAATTTTTTACCCGCTTCCTGATAACCAGGAACTGAAAACCAAATATGATGATAGCTATCGGCAGGATATCGAAAAAGGTAGCCAATAATAATGCTGGGAATTCCTGAATGAACTGCATTAAAAAATCATCCCGTATGCGAGCACAAAGATGATGGGGAACAATGAGGCGAAAGCGATCAGGCCAAATCCATCGAGCATGGGATTTCGTCCACTGATCGATGAAGCCAGCCCGATACCCAGTGCGGTGACCAGCGGTACCGTTATCGTCGAGGTGGTTACGCCACCGGAGTCATACGCGATACCGATGATCTCATCAGGTGCAAAACCTGTGAGTATGATGACCATCACATACCCGATCATGATGATGTACTGGATAGACCAGTTCAATAAAATACGCAACACACCTAATGCGATGGCAAAACCAACAGATAATGCAACGGTAAGTCGTAAACCATCCGCATAATGCTCCATCGCCTGTTCATCCATACCGATCAAACCAGCTTCCGCAGCCACCTTGGAAGCCTCTTCCGCAACGGCGATCAATGCAGGCTCTGCGATGGTGGTACCAAAACCTAATGCAAAGGCAAAAGTTAACAACCAGAAAACACTACCCTTATTGGCAAACGAGCGCGCCATAGACTCACCGATCGGGAACAAACCCTG
>JBFFVI010000102.1:0-6856 GCA_041570895.1 Gammaproteobacteria bacterium | reverse complement strand
ACTTGATAAGTACGAAGATAGCATTCTAGATATTACAAGCCCTGAAAAAACATCTGAAGAAGCAAGTTCAATATTTGAACTATTATTTGAAGATAAAAAACAATTTATATTCAGCGAACCCATCCTCTCCGAAAAGATATCTATCGATGACGATGATACACAACCATCAATGAGCAGAAGCAGTCATATTGGTAAGATTATAGTAACCATCACAAACCAGTACGCCATCAAAGAAAAAGCCGAACAGGTAGAGCATGGTATATTAATCACATCACTGATCCTTCTTCTGAGCACAATTATTATTATTCGGATGAGTACTACTATAACGCAACCGATAAAATCTCTGACACGAACAGTAAGAAACATTTCTTCCGGCGACCTGGACACTCATGTAAATACGTCATCAGCAGGTGAAATAGGAATACTGGAATCATGTATTAACCAGATGAGGCACGCACTAAAAGACTCACAAACCGATCTCGAGATACAACTTAATGTTTTCACCGACGAGTTACAGCAGACACTGGAAGAACTCGAGATTAGAAATGCCGAACTTGACATCACCAGATCAAAAGCAATCTATGCTAATAATGCTAAATCTGAATTCCTGGCCAATATGAGCCATGAAATAAGAACTCCATTGAGCGGAATTATCGGCTTCACCGAACTGCTTCGCGACACTCGATTATCCAATCAGCAACAGGACTATGCACAGACGATCCAAAAATCAGCAAAAACCCTGCTCGAAATCATTAACGACATACTGGATTTGTCTAAAATCGAATCAGGAAAAACAGAGATAGCAACGAGCGAATTCAATCTTATCGACCTGATAGAAGATATTGTCAATTTACTAACACCTACAGCACTGGATAAAAACGTCGAAATCTTTTATTCTGTTGATAATAACATTCCAGTGTTAGTACATTCAGATCATTTTCGTATACACCAGATACTGATAAACTTGATCAGCAATGCAATAAAATTCACCGATGATGGTCATGTATTCCTCGAAGTAACAGCTGGGGAATTAGCAAACGCAGAATCCAGTATTAAGTTCAGCGTCTCAGACACGGGTATCGGTTTAAACGATAAGGACAAGAAAAAGTTATTCAGCGCATTCATGCAAGCTGATACCAGCATTACACGTCGATTTGGCGGCACCGGATTAGGTTTGGTAATTTCTAGAAAACTAACCCTGTTGATGAACGGCGAAATTGGCTTCGACAGTGTAGAGGGCGAAGGCTCAACGTTCTGGTTTTGCATCCCAGTAATAACAGTCCCCGATACAAATATTGAAAAAAACATCGAGTTATCCAATAAAAATATTGCCTTCTTCAGTAACCACCCTATTGCCAGACTATCATTTAAAAACATGTACGAATGTCAGCAAAACTCGGTAAGCGACTTCTCTCTTGATGATCTGGGAAGAATACCAGCTATAGAAAAAGACCATGATATCTCTATCGTCTTTCTCAGCCGTAAAGAAATTGATGACAGCTCCATTCTAAAAGACGTAAAGAAACTAAGATTCCTAAAACCGTCATTACTGATCGCGAGCACACGCTCTCACACTGAATTGAGAGACATACAACAACATGTATTTTACAATGCATGCTTCACCTCAGAAAAATCAGAACGTATAAAGCAAAAAACAATTAATGCAATCAACAAGGATTCTCGTGACTCACTAATAGATGATGAAGATAGCAAAGTTGCAAGCACACTCGACTGGTCAAATATTAACGTCATGGTCGTTGATGATAACGATATAAATCTGCGCCTGGCTGAAATCATATTACATAAGCACAAAGCACGCGTAACAACAGCCAGATCGGGCGCACAGGCAATCGATCATGCCAGCATGAATTCATTTGACATCATATTCATGGATCTACACATGCCTGGCATAGATGGCTATGAAACAACAAAAAGAATTCGTGAAATTACGCCCGGAAAACAATCCGTCATTATCGCACTTACTGCAAATGCACTCCCGCAGGAAAAAGAAAAGGCTGCTCAATCAGGCATGAATGGCATCCTGATTAAACCGGTTAGCGCTGCCATGTTGCAAAAAGTCGTCAATCAGTGGGTCTTTAAGCAATCGATAAAGGAACCAGAAATTAACACATTTGATACAAAAGAAAACATGCAAACTGACAGTAATAGCGACACTAACAAAGACGTTTTCTCAATCGAGTTAGCAAAAGAGTTTACCGGTAATAATGAAGATCTCGCTTACGAGTTATTCAACATGCTGCGCGCGGAATTAGATAGCTATAATCAGGCCATTTCAATCGCAGTTAAAAATAATGACTTATTCTCACTACGTGAGCAAGTTCACAAACTACATGGTGCAAGTCGTTGCTGCGGGACTACAAAGTTAAAGGAGATAAGTGGCCACATTGAAAACTTGATCAATAAAGATATTGACTTTGACCTTGATAAAGAAATTTCACATCTCTCGATAGCGATAGGAGATGTTGCTAATTATAAAATAGATACAAAGACTTAATCTTTCCTGAATCAAGTATTTTCATGGATCTTCATTATCTTTCGCCGATACCCACAAGCGTGGAGCTGATGTGGAAAAACTGTTTCTACTCTCTCGCTTCTCGCATTAGTCTCTTATATTCACGTACCGTATCATCCAGGCCAAAAAAGACACTATCAGCAATAATCGCATGACCGATATTAAGCTCTCTAATAACTTCCAGACTGGCTATATTGCGGATATTTTTTTTATTCAAACCATGACCCGCATTAACCTGCAAACCGATGTTACTGGCATGCTCACAGGCAATACTTATCTCATTGTGTAATTGCTGTTGATGCCGACTATTTTCTGCATCTGCATAGTGCCCAGTATGGATCTCGATAACAGGTGCGCCGGTACGTTTAGCAGCATCGATCTGTTTTAAATCTGCATCGATGAATAACGATACCTTTATGCCTGCATCTGCCAGCTGCAGACACGCTTCGGTGATCATCGATTCATATCGAATTACATCCAGACCGCCTTCAGTCGTTAACTCTTCTCGTTTTTCAGGAACCAGGCAACAATCTTCCGGTTTCACATCACAGGCAATCGTTACCATCTCATCAGTAACGGCCATTTCAAGATTCATCCTTGTCAGCATCCGCTCTTTCAGAAAATAGACATCTCTATCCTGGATATGACGTCGATCCTCACGTAAATGCAAGGTGATACTATCAGCACCAGCCTGCTCGACGAGTAAAGCTGCATATACTGGATCGGGATATCTGGTTCCTCTCGCCTGCCTCAGAGTTGCAACGTGATCGATATTGACACCTAAAAGTATTTCACTTGCTTTCACCTGATTATTGCTCCTTTTATCACTTTCTTTATTAATGTATTCTGATGCTGTCAGTTTTACATAAATCTTACAGATAAAACACTTAACATAAAGACGTATTCGTGGCGTAATGCCTTATTTTTGCTATTTTCTTATCTAGTGCTTAGTTTGTACCAGACACTCATCAACTAGAATAATAACAATCAGGATACTACGTGGAAATTCAACGCATCGTTCGATACACATTAAGCCTGGCACTTACTGCTGTATTCCTACTTCACGTAGCTGATGTAGTCCATATCCCCATCTTAACCAGCCTGGAAAATCAGGCTTATGATTCTCGACTTAAAATCACACTACCCGAGCAAGTCGATAGACAGGTTGTGATTATTGATATCGACGAAAAGAGTCTCGATGAAATTGGACAATGGCCGTGGAACCGAAATGTACTGGCAAAAATCAATGACGCCCTGTTTGACTACTACCAGATCAAAGTGATTGGTTACGATATCGTATTCGCAGATGAAGGTGCAAAACTACTCGATAAGATGGCCATGAACGTAGATAATAAAGGTTCTGAGTTTCGCGTAGATTACCTATATTAGGTGATGCAGTAAATCTGGGCTCACGTCTGGAAGGTTTAACCAAACTCTATGGCGTTGATATTATTACCAGTGAATCAACCAGACATGAAGTCCCTGAGTTCGAGTACCGCGAGCTAGACCGTGTTCGTGTTGAAGGTAAAGATAAACCGGTAACCATCTACGAACCGCTCGGGCTGCTGGAGAACGTCGACAAAGCCGAGAAAAAATTACTCAGACAATTTCATATTGGAATAAAACAATACCGCGCTCAAAACTGGGATGCAGCTAAAAGAGAAATATTTTCTTTAAGCCAGCTAGATCCAGATCGTAAAATATATAAGATTTATCTTGATCGCATCATGCACTTTCGTCAGGAGCCACCCGGAGAAATCTGGGACGGCTGCTTCACTCACACCTCGAAGTAGCTAAGCCATTGTAAAACATGTAAAAAGTAATCCCGATAAAATCCTTATAAGAATCTGGCAATACTGATCATGTTTGTATCCTAGAGCAAAACATAAACCAGTTCACAAAAATAGTCCTGCGCTATGTGCAAATCACACGATTTAGACTATAAACATGTTATGTCTGCACGGAATCAGGCAGTCAGCAACGGCGGG
Source organism: Gammaproteobacteria bacterium (assembly GCA_041570895.1). Classification (GTDB taxonomy): domain Bacteria; phylum Pseudomonadota; class Gammaproteobacteria; order SZUA-229; family SZUA-229. The sequence goes on along the minus strand of JBFFVI010000102.1, from coordinate 2,335 downwards.
AGGCAGCCTTTTACATTACCAATCTTCAGGCCGTCCAGTATGAAAGATAGAAGATCAGACTACGACATTACCAATGACGTTAAGCTGACCTGTGCTGGTAATGTTTACGACGCTGTATCCACAGTCTTTCGCAGTGCTTTTAATCAGTTCAATGAAAACGCCCTAAAGCAGGCATTTGATGATTGTGAACGTCTTTTTGAGGGTGATTATTCTACCTACCTTGCCTGTGACACGCTGTACCACGACAAACAGCATTCTATGGATATGACGCTCGCTCTGGCTCGTCTTATCAATGGTCATGAACGTAGTGTCGCAAAAGACGAGCGCATAGGTGCTGAGCGAGCTGTCATGGCTATAATCACCGCGCTTTATCATGACTCCGGTTACATAAGACACGAACACGATCACAATCATTTCAACGGCGCTGAATATACGCAGATCCATGTCACTCGCAGTGCTGACTTTCTAAAGCGCTACCTGCATAAGATAAGCATGGGTGAATATGCCCAGATCGCGGCAAACATGGTGCATTACACAGGCTCTGAAATAGCAGCAAAAAACATACGCCTGCCCGATGAGAAATGGCACCTGTTAGGCCATATGCTAGGTACTGCTGATTTAATCGCACAGATGTCTGATCGTTGTTACCTGGAAAAATGCAGGGATCGTTTGTATACAGAATTTGTATTAGGTGGTCTTACTGTTTCAGTCGATGAACACGGTCACGAAACATCATTATATGAATCAGGTGAAGACCTGCTTCGTAAAACACCCGCCTTTTATGCCAATGAAGTCGAAGACCGTCTAAATAATCAATTTAACAAAGCCTATAATTTTGAGGTCGCGCACTTTGATGGTGAAGTGCACTATGTAAAAGGCATGGGTAAAAATCAGGCAAGGCTGAAAAAAATATTGAAAGCTGATGACTTCAGCATGTTACGCAGAAAACCACCGGAAAATTATGGCACTAAAACATTTCCCGGACTGGAAACCTATCTGAACCAACACCCTTTGATAAAAACAAAACGCCGCTAACTTTTACTTTTGCAGCATGGCGAGCATCGTTTCTTCATCAATGATCTGCACATCCAGCTTTTCTGCCTTTGTTAACTTAGAACCTGCCTTATCACCAGCAAGTAAATAATCTGTTTTAGCTGACACGCTCGTCGTCACCTTAGCGCCTGCGGCAAGCAATTTATCTTTTGCCTCATCACGAGACATATTTGGCAGCGTTCCTGTAATCACAACAGTCTTAGCAAAAAACGCCGTATTAGAATCTTCATCAAAATTTTTCTGCGCAACATTCTGAACTTCGATACCCGCTGACAGCAACTGTTCGATGACATCCAGGTTATGCTGTTGTTTAAAAAAGTGCACTATATGTTGCGCCACGACTGGACCTATATCCTGCACTTCGAGTAGATCTTCATAACTCGCGTTTTGTATAGCAGGCAGGGTTTTAAATTCATTGGCAAGGTTCATCGCCGTTGTCTCACCGACCTCACGAATACCCAGGGCATAAACGAAACGTGACAGCGTAGGATGTTTGCTCGCTGCTAGAGCCTTCAGCAGATTCGTCGCTGATTTTTCTGCCATACGATCCAGCGAGGCCAATGCATCTAATGATAACTGGTAAAGATCTGCAGGCGTATGGATTAAATTTTCCGCTACCAGTTGCTCAACAATCTTGTCGCCAAGCCCGTCGATATCCATTGCCTTGCGCGATGCAAAATGTTTGATCGCCTCTGCTCGCTGCGCACGACAATATAAACCTCCGGTACAGCGCGCAACCGCCTCGCCTTCGATCTGCTCGACGTCCGAAGCACACACCGGACATTTTTCTGGCATGCGTATCTCAGCTAATGTTTTTTTCCGCGACCCTGGCACCACACTGACAACTTCCGGAATAACATCACCAGCACGGCGCACGATGACCTGATCACCGACACGCACATCTTTGCGGCGTATCTCACTCATATTGTGCAAGGTAGCGTTACTCACAGTGACACCACCAACAAATACCGGTTCGAGACGTGCCACCGGAGTAATAGCGCCTGTCCTGCCTACCTGAAAATCGACGTCTATAATCCTGCTAATCTCTTCCTGAGCGGGAAATTTGTGTGCGATAGCCCAACGTGGTGCACGCGCGACGAAGCCTAAGCGCTGCTGTAATTCAAGCGCATCAACTTTATATACAATACCATCGATGTCATAAGGCAGAGCATCACGTCTGCTTAAGATCTCTTCATAATAAGAGACACAGGCATTGATGCCTTTGACCCGTTTGATCTCATTACAAACAGGCAGACCAAACACTTTCAACTGCTGCAGAATT
>JBFFVI010000101.1:0-6858 GCA_041570895.1 Gammaproteobacteria bacterium | reverse complement strand
TGCGTGTTTTCTCATCTGCAGTGGCCGTCAATGCGATACGTGGCACATCTGGAAAACGTTCGTGCAGCAATGATAACTGGATGTAATCTGGTCGAAAATCATGACCCCATTGTGAAACGCAGTGCGCTTCGTCGATGGCAAAAAGTGAGATGGTGGTACGTCTTAATAAACCAAGAAAGCCGTTAGTCGTTAGTCGCTCCGGTGCAACGTACAACATGTCTAGCTTGCCATTAATCAAGTCAGCTTCGGTCTGGCGGGCAGTGCTGGCATCCAGGGTTGAGTTTAAATAGGCAGCGTTGATTCCAAGTTGTCGCAATGCCATGACCTGATCATGCATAAGAGCGATTAACGGTGAAATGATGATGCCGGTGCCATTACGAACCAGTGACGGAATCTGATAGCACAGTGATTTACCGCCACCGGTGGGCATCAGTACGACAGCATCATCAGCGTTAATTAATGTCTGTACGATTTCGCCCTGTTGCAGGCGAAAATCTGAATAACCGAAAGTATTCTGGAGGTAATTGAGCGCTGAATCCATGAGCGCTATTGTAAGGCATGTGTTAACGAATTGAAGAAATATATCTCGTTATATTCTCTGATGGCCAATCGTCGGTGGTGGTTATTCAGCGGCTGAGAACTGGGACGCTCCGCTTTCATCTTCTTCTTCGTCATCTTCATGGCCAATTAAGCTTAATCCGCCATGGCCGTGGTCATCAGATTTACTACTGGCTTTGCCTTTCGCCGCTAACTCAATTTTTAGCCGCAGATTATTTTCAGCATCGGCATTTTTAAGGGTGTCTTCTAAAGTGATTTTTCCTGCCATATAAAGATTATATAAAGCGATATCAAACGTTTGCATTCCCATAGGTTCTGATTTTTCCATGATGTTCTTGATTTCAAGAATATCACCCTCTTTTATCAGGTCAGCGATACGTGGCGAATTAAGCAATACCTCTATCGCAGCACAGCGTTTGCCGTCAACAGTGGGAATCAGACGTTGTGAAACAAAGGACTGTAGATTAATGGAAAGATCACTCAATAATGATCGGCGTTTTTCTTCAGGAAAAAAGTTAATAATTCGATCGAGCGCCTGGTTCGCGTTATTGGCATGTAGTGTTGAAATGGCTAAATGCCCGGTTTCAGCAAAGGCAAGCGCGTGCTCCATGGTCTCTCGGTCCCGAATCTCACCGATGAGTATGACATCAGGTGCCTGTCTCAAGGTGTTTTTGAGAGCGTCTTCAAAGCTATCGGTATCCATGCCAACTTCGCGTTGGTTAATGATGCAACCTTGATGCTGATGGACAAATTCGATTGGATCTTCGATGGTGATAATGTGACCTTTGGAATTTTTGTTTCGGTGGTCGATCAAAGCTGCCAGCGACGTTGATTTTCCTGAGCCCGTGCCGCCAACAAAAAGTATTAAGCCACGTTTGAGCATGATAACTTTTTTGAGCACATCAGGTAGACCGAGCTGCTCCAGGTTCGGGATCTCAGTAACAATGTTCCGTATAACCATGGAAACTTCGTTGCGCTGTTTGAATATGTTGACGCGGAAGCGCCCGATATCGGGTAGTGATAGAGCAAGATTCATTTCAGGCTTATTTTTGAATTCGATTTTTTGTTTATCAGACATCAATTCGTTTGCCAGGCTTTCAACCCAGCCGGGTGGCGCAGGATCTTTACCAAGAGGAGTAAGTGTGCCGCTGAACTTGGCGCTGGGTTTAGCGCCTGTAGATAAATATAGATCGGATCCATCTTTTTCTGCGAGGATTTTTAAATATGGTGTTACTTTCATTGTGTAGGCCTAAAACTTAAATGCGATTCTTAAAGTATATGGCGTATCAAAAATTAAACCATAAAGGGATAGAAAAAATGTTGAATTTATCTGTTCTGTAGTTAAGGCGTGGAAATAAAAAGAGCCATGATAGATATCATGGCTCTTTTATGTATTAGAGATAACTAATAGCGACAGTGATTAATTTATAATCAGCTACAGCCCTTAGGTCTTGGTAATCCGGCAATTTTATTTGCGCATTTGATCAGACCAGTTGGGAATAAGGAGTAGATATATTTTTGGTCACTGCGATCTTTACCGTACTTTTTCTTCATGATTTTAGAAAATGCACGTGGCTCGCATACAGAGCCATTATCATGAAAATATTCACGTGCTTCTTTGATGATGTCCCAGTGCTCTTGGGTAAGACCGTCAACAATTTTTTCATTTTTAGCGATTTCAACAGCGAGTTCTTCGCTCCATTCGTCAAGATTTTCTAACCAGCCAGCTTCGCTTAGCTGAATAGTTTGACCGTTTACTTCGACTTGCATTGGTTTGCCTCATAATAACCTAGTAATTTAATCAGGTATTTTAGCTAATTATCGGCTATTAATAAACTGCAAAGTTTATATGGTAATTATTATAATGTAAGTTGTTGTATTTACGGTTGTTTCTAGGGTCAACGCTGTAGCTGCTGGTTAACTTCATCTCTTATTCCCTTGCCTTTTAGCAGCTCTATCAACGTTAGAGCAAAGTCCATAGCGGTACCTGGTCCGCGAGAGGTGACTATATTACCGTCTATTTCTACGGCATTGCCAGTAATGGTGATGCTGTTATCCTGCAGCGCGTCAAGTACGCCGGGAAAACCGGTGGCTTTCTTCCCCTGCAAGACGCCCGCTTCTGCCAGCGCTTTAGGGGCTGCACAGATAGCGGCGAGGTACTTATCTTCTGAGGCCTGTTTTTTTATCATGGTCTGTAATAATTTATTATCACGTAGGTGATCAGCACCAGGCAGGCCACCAGGTAAAACAATCAGATCGAAAGATTCATTTAGAACCTTATCAATACTGGTATCAGGGATAATGGTGGTTCCACGTGATGCTTTTACCGGGCTCTCGTCAAGTCCGCAGGTGGTGACTGAAATGCCAGCGCGCACCAGTAAATCAGTGATCGTTATAGCTTCAAGTTCTTCACAGCCTTGAGCAAGCGGTACCAGTACATGCGACATTATGATTATCTCGTTTGTTTATCTGTTGGTTGGCTATGCGTATTAAAGACGATACGGGAATTAGGGTGATGCCATGCTCATTCAGTTCACCCAGGTGCTGCTGCAGAAATTTTATGGTCTCAGGATAAGGGTGCGCAATCGCTAGAGCATAACCGCGTCGATTGACTTTTTTTATAAAGCGATCAAATTGTCGGCGCAAAGTATCTTCTTCGTGATCCGGGTCAAGAAAAAAATCACGTGATAAGTTTGGTATATCGTATTCGACAGCAACCTTATCAGCGATAGATTTGCTGGTCGTTTTACTGTCGATAAAATATAGGCCGCCACGTCGAGAAAGTTCATCCATTAACCAGGTCATATGGCCGGGATGCCTGGTTAACAAACTTCCCATATGATTGTTAACGCCACGGACATAAGGCACGGAATTTAAATTTGAATGTAACTGTTCTCTGAATTCCCTTCTCGTCATATGCAGTTTAAGTGCGCCGGGCGTACGCTCATGATGTTCTACCGATTGCATCGGCAGGTGTAACATAATTTCTTTATGATTGTTTGCCGCCAGACGTGCGAGTTCTCTTGCGTAAGTCGTCTTGGGTAGTATCGCAATGGTCAACGGAGCAGGAATGGTGATTACATCAAGCCCATACTTAAAGTTGTTGCCAACGTCATCGATGATGATGCTGGCAAATTTTTCTGCATGCGCAGAAGCATTAAACAGTAGAAAAAAGCTAAAGACAACTATTGCTAAACGTAACTGCCTGCACATAATAATAAGGAGTACCGTGTAGTTAACGTCCGTGTTAGTTGTTTAGGTTTTATGACTTATTGAGTATATTCAATCCTTTTAACAATAAAAGCGCTTCATACAGCTGGAAGTCGTCAGAGGCTTTTACTTTAGTATCTTTTTCATCATCCGATTCACCCTCTTCGACGGCTTTTTGCAGGGCTTTCTGAGACTGTGTCGGATTGCTGATGCTGCCACTTAGATCAGATTCTTTAATACGTACTGAAGGATCATCCTTTGCGTCTTTGATATCATATTGATCAAGTATGATGTCCGGTGTTATGCCTTCACCCTGGATAGAACGGCCGCTCGGTGTGAAATAGCGCGCCGTTGTAATCTTAACCGCGCCGCCACTGCGAAGCTCCTGAATCGTTTGAACCGAGCCTTTGCCGAATGATTTGCTACCCATAATAACTGCACGTTTGTGATCCTGTAATGCGCCAGCAACAATTTCTGACGCTGATGCTGAGCCACCATTGATCAATACCACGACTGGCAAGCCATTCATTATGTCACCGGGTTTTGCATTAAATTCAAATTCGGAATTTTCGATTCGGCCTTTGGTGAAAACCAGTTTGCCATCATTGATGAAAGCATCAGATACATCAGCGGCCGCGCTTAACACGCCACCAGGGTTGTTTCGCAGATCAAGCACCAGGCCTTTTAGTTCGTTTTTATTGTCTTTTTTAAGCTTGCTGATTTCAGTTACCAGATCGCGGGCTGTCTTTGACTGGAAATTGCTAATACGAACATAACCATAATCGGGCTCAAGAATACGGCTCTTAACGCTTTTAACCGAGATGATGTCGCGGGTCACAGTGAAGGACAATGGCTTGTCAGCGCCTTCGCGTATAACCACTAATTTAATATCAGTGCCGGGTTCGCCACGCATAATCTTGACAGCATCGTTTAAGGTCATGCCTTTAACAGACTTATCGTTAAGGCGGATAATGAGATCGCCTGATTCAAGACCAGCGCGATAAGCTGGTGTATCGTCGATCGGAGAGATAACTTTAACAAAGCCATCTTCCATGCCTACCTGAATGCCTAAACCACCGAATTTGCCAGTAGTGCCAATTTTCAACTCTTTGTATTCATCGGTGTTTAGATAAGTGGAGTGAGGATCAAGACCGGTAAGCATGCCGCGAATAGCATTTTCCAGCAGGGTTTTATCATCGACATCTTCAACGTAGTCAGATTTGATGCGAGCAAAAATATCTGAGAAGTTACGTAATTCATTGAGTGGAAGACCAACAGACTCTTCATCTGTTTTTTCAGCGAGGACGCTACTGGTCAATGACACAGAAATGCCTACAAAAATACCAAAGACCAATACCAGGGCGGTCTTATATTGATTACTCATAAATAACTCCAATAACTAACATTACTAATGTAAAACTGATCTGCGCTTAATTCATAATTGTTGGTTTATGGAAAATGAGCACATATAACTAAACAATGGGGTGGAAATAACTGCAATTCAACAGATGTGTAAATAATAGTTGTTAGAGTGCTTTAAAGCTAGCGTGTTCCGAGATAATTTTTATAAAGAATTGATCTGGGATAATACGTGTGTGGCTGATAAGGTGCACCATTTAGACGGGTTGATGGGTTTGCCGCGGGAGCGTATCTCAAAATAAACGCCACTTTGTAACTGTCCACCACTGTCACCTGCAGTGGCGATAACTTCCCCGGCACTAACCCAGTCGCCAGTTTGTTTGAACAACGACTCACTGTGGCCGTAAAGGCTCATATAACCATCGCCGTGGTCGATTATGGTGATAAAGCCAAATCCCTGCAGCCAGTCGGAAAATGCAACTCGACCGTGACTTATAACGTGAATCGGTGTGCCATAGTTGGCCTTGATTAATACACCATTCCATTTTAGGTCGCCATAGTTTTTTGGCTGGCCGAATTTGCCCAGAAAAGGCCCTTTTGTTGGCCATGGCAGTTTGCCTTTAAGTGAGGCAAAGGGCTTGTTTTCCGATGGACTGGTAGGAATATCAGCGAGTAGCTCACCCAGTGATTTGAGCAGGTTTTCTATTTTACTGCGGCTGGTTTCAAGGCTGGATAGCGTGCTTTCCTGGTTTTGTATCTTGTCGCTTAGTTCGGCGACGAGTTTTTTTCGTTGAATTCGTTGTTTTTGCCGTTGCCTTTTCTTTTCTTTTTGGGAGGTTAATAAGGTGTTCTGCGTTAACAGGGTTTGTTCCAGAGCCAGTTCTGTTTGTTTTCTTTGTTCTATGGTTTCTATGAAGGCAGAAATTTGTTGCTCTCTTGCTCGATTAAGGTAGTTGAAGTATTCCTGTGTTCGGCCTGCTTGTGCGGGATCTTGTTGATTTAACAGCATTTTTAGGCTTTGCTGGTTGCCCATGCTGTAAGCCGATCGCATTTGTTCTGATAATACAGTACGTTGTTCAAGTAATTGTTGATTAAGTTGCTTTAATTCGCCCTCCAGTTTTTTCTTCTGGCGACGAATTTTACCGATTTCTTTTTCTAACTTCTTGAGTTGTATGGCATTTTTGCTTATTTCAGACTCAAGCGTCTGCAGCTCTGTGACCACGTGACTGCGTTGTTTTTTGTTGCCTTTGAGGTGTTTCTGTATTTTGGCGATACTTTTTTGAAGTGTTTCTAGTTTGTTCTGATAAAGCTCCATATCTTCATTTTTTGAAGCTGAAACGGGCTTAAAACAGAAAAAAAGGCATAAAAATAAGGATATTGATAATATAGTGCGCAATCCGGTGCATGTAGAAGATGTATTTATTCTAAGCATTCTGTATTTATCAAACCGAGATTGAGTATAGTGTAAAAATATTTACTGATATTTTAAGATTTAGCTATTTCAATTCAAAAAAAAGTGTATTAATGTATGCTTAGTTTATTATATTATTAAGCAACACTTTTGTTTAGAGGCAACATTATGGCTGTAACCCCCAACGACCCTAGTTTAATGACCCGCGAAGAAGATATTAGTCGAGCATCACGTTCACTTAAAGCTATGTCACACCCCCTGCGTTTAAAAATATTATGTACTTTGGGTGATCAGGAAGTGAGTGTACAGGATATCGTTGA
>JBFFVI010000100.1:0-6874 GCA_041570895.1 Gammaproteobacteria bacterium | reverse complement strand
CATGATGTTAATCAATATGCGCTGGCGCGAAAACTGGATGCTATCATCGAAGACTGCGTCAATGCGGTCGGGGTAGAAATCAATACTGCTTCAGCGCCATTGTTAACAAAAGTCTCTGGCCTGAGTGAGACCATGGCAAATAATATTGTTGCCTACCGTGAACAGCATGGTGCTTTTAGAAGTCGACAGCAATTGCTCGATGTGCCTCGCCTGGGCGCTAAAGCCTTCGAGCAGGCTGCCGGATTCCTGCGCATTCAAAACGGTGATAATCCGCTGGATGCTTCGGCTGTCCATCCGGAGGCATATCCGGTAGTGGAAAATATAATCAAGAGAAATAATAAAACCATTAACGATATTATCGGCGACAGTAAATTTCTTACTGCATTGGCTGCCAATGATTATACCGATGATAATTTCGGTGAGTTTACTGTCCGTGACATCATCAGCGAGCTGCATAAACCGGGGCGTGATCCTCGTCCAGAATTTAAAACCGCGGAATTTAAAGAAGGCGTTGAAACCGTCAAGGATCTAAAGCCTGAGATGATTCTCGAAGGTGTTATTACCAACGTCACTAACTTTGGTGCATTTGTTGATATCGGCGTTCACCAGGACGGCCTGGTACATATTTCTGCGATCACCAATAAATTTATCAAGGATCCACGTGAAGCAGTTAAAACCGGTGAAGTGGTGAGAGTAAAAGTGATGCAGGTGGATGTGGCACGAAACCGCATCGCTTTGAGTATGCGACTGGATGATGAGGTCGATCGTCATGCGAAAAAAGATGATAACAGAGCGTCGCAGCATGGTTCGAGCAGGGCGAAAAATCAGAAACGAAACCAGGGTCGGATTAGAAACCATGCTAATGATTCGAAAGCCGGGCAACCGGTCACTGCGATGGCTGCAGCTTTTGCCAACATGAAAAAGTAAGCCATGTCTAACTGTGAATCCGAATCGAAGATCTCCTGCAAGCTCCGCTGCCTGGATCCAGCCGTCGTCGAAGATGCTATGCAAGGACTTGATTCTTCAGGCATCGAACGGGTTTCTTATACCTGCCACCTGTCCGGGAAGGAGGAGGAACTGATGCTCATCGGCGACCGGCTAGCTGGCCAGTTAGCCGAAACGGTGGCTGAAATCAAAGACGCCAGCAACGCAAAGATACTGGTCGGTCTTTACTCCGCGGAGTTGTGCGAATGTGATGTCGCCACATTGACTTCGCTGCCGGAGGGTGAGGTCATCCATCGCCTGCATACGCTTGCATCAGATGGCGTGCTGGCGCACCGGCAGTTTCATGAAATGAATTATTACCGCCTGACATCTGCGACACTTCGCCGATATATCGAAGCGGTGATGAACGCTGCATCCTGATCAGCTGAAACCAAGCATTTTACTTCTTACCACCCATTTGGACGGAAATCTGTCAAAAACCGTCCTATAATCTGTTTTATTCAGATTAACAAGGTTCGCGCAGACATCGCGAAATAGGTGAACTAATGATTAGGTATGGTGAATTGGATCAAGCGATCACTGTTTATGCGAGAGCTGGTGTTGAGGAGTCGATTCCGGCTGAATATTATCGGCGAGTCATAAAATTGGCAATCACGATGAATAATGCGGGTAAGCAGTGGGATATGCAGCAGTCAGCAGCCATTCTACTGTATCTGGCATTTAGAGACGGTCACCTCCAGCCCAGTCAGCTTACCAGCAGTGGTCTGAATGCGCTGGATTATGCAGAGATGCTGTTGCAAGATATTGAGGCTCTTGCCGAGCCGATCATTTCCAGTAGTATTGCTCCTTTAAAATTGGCCGCTAAAAAATAATTATTTATTTAGCGATCAATATTCTGAATTTTATTGTTTTAAACGATAGCCCGTTTTAAACATCCACCAGACCATGATCAGGCAGAGGCTAAGAAAGGCCAATACCATGGTCAGGCTCACACCGACGCTGACATCGGCTACTTCAAAAAAACTCCAGCGAAATCCACTGATCAGGTAGACCACCGGGTTGAACAGGGTGACGGTCTGCCATGCAGGCGGCAGCATGCTGACCGAATAAAAGCTGCCACCGAGAAATACCAGCGGAGTGATTACCAGCATCGGGATGAGTTGCAGCTTTTCGAAGTTGTCTGCCCACAGCCCGATAATGAAGCCGAACAGGCTAAAGGTGATGCAGGTGAGGATCAAAAAGCTCATCATCCACACAGGATGTGCGATTTCCAGCGGTACAAAAAATCCTGCGGTAGCGAGAATAATCAGACCGATGATCAATGATTTGGTGGCAGCGGCGCCAACGTAACCGATAAGGATTTCGATGAACGAGATCGGTGCCGACATGACTTCGTAGATGGTGCCGGTAAACTTGGGAAAGAAGATACCGAACGAGGCATTGGCAATACTCTGGGTTAGCAGCGCCAGCATCATCAGCCCGGGTACGATGAAGGTTCCATAGGGAACCCCTTCGATAGTTTGGATTCGCGAGCCGATCGCTGAGCCAAACACGACGAAATAAAGTGCGGTAGAAATAACCGGTGAGGCAAAACTTTGCAGCAGGGTTTCCCAGGCGCGTAACATCTCGTACCTGTAAATGACTTTTATCGCCTGGAAGTTGATGGCATGAGTGTCGTTGGTTTTTCTGTTCATGATGGTTCTTTTACCAGGCTGACAAAAATATCTTCCAGTGAACTTTGCGAAGTGTGAACGTCTTTCAGTGGCAGGCCGGCATCACGTATCGCATCCAGCAGGCCACTGATACCGGTACGCGGATTGTGCGGATCATAGGTATAGGTCAGCTGACTGCCGTCGGCTGACAGTTCCAGTGCCCAGTCAGACAGTGCTTCCGGGACCACAGTCACCGACTCTTTAAGCTCGATATGCATCTGTTTTTTGCCCAGCATATGCATTATCTTCTGTTTGTTTTCGACCAGTAACAGTTCACCTTTGTTGATGACGCCAACCCGGTCGGCGATCTCTTCAGCCTCTTCGATGTAATGCGTGGTCAGGATGATAGTGACGCCGGAGTCGCGCAGCTTGCGAACCAGTGCCCACATGTCTTTTCGTAATTCAACGTCGACCCCTGCAGTGGGCTCGTCGAGAAATAGAATCGAAGGCTGGTGTGCAAGCGCCTTGCCAATAAGTACACGTCGTTTCATGCCGCCTGACAGTGACATGATCTCGCTATTTCTCTTCTCCCAGAGCGACAGACTTTTGAGCAGCTGTTCCAGGTAGGCGGGGTCGGGTTTTTTACCGAACAGGCCCCTGCTGAATCTGAGTGTATTGATGACTTTGTCGAAAGCGCCAAGGGTGAGTTCCTGAGGTACCAGACCGATCATGCTGCGGGTGGAACGAAAGTCACTGATGATATCATGGCCATCCACTTTAACTGAACCTGTACTGGCGTTGACGATGCCGCAGATAATTGAGATCAAGGTTGTTTTACCGGCACCGTTGGGTCCCAGCAATGCCAGGATTTCACCGCGTGTAATATCCAGACTCATGCTTTTTAACGCCTGATGACCAGTGTCATAGGTTTTGGACAAATTTGATATTGAGACGATGGTTTGCATGTAGATTGGGGTCTTAATGTTAGTTATCGACGTTAATTATGAATCTGAGTTTACGCTATTCTTAAAAGTAATTTTATTCCGATAATATGTAAGGTTAATCTTTCGCCTGTTATGTTTAGCTTAACAATCGTCAATACACAGCGTAGTGAGTAAGAGTCAAACACTATTGAAATTATAAACAGCTATAGATTAGCAGAGTTGTGTGAGGATTGAGTTTGCTAAAACTGCCCCCATTGTTAGTTATGAATTTATTATAATCAGCAACAATTTTCAGGAGTACTATCTATGTTTGAACCGATTACGATCCCATTTGGCGCGGTAATGATGTTTAACCTGGTAAAGCTAAAAGAAGGCGTTGCTATCGAAGACGTAGAGCTTGCCCTTGGCGAGATGTGTAATGTCGTCAAAAATACCTATGGTGATGAGAAAGGCGGCTTTATCGGCGGCCAGGTATTTGAAAATACCGGCTTTGTTTCCGAACAGGGTTCTATCGATGCGACCAGGATGACAGCAGATGACATCGTCATCGTGACTTACTGGAAGTCTTTTGAGCAACATGAAAAATCACATGCTGATCATGTTTTTAAAGAGAAGTTTGATAAGGTCGCCGAGTATTGCTCAGATACCTACGAGGTTGGTTATAAGATGTTGTGGCAGGGTATCCCCGAATAAAAGACCCCTGCATGATGCATGCATAGTTGAAAATAGTGGCTAACTGAAACTGTGCTGATTCAGTTAGCCACTATTTTTTATCCCGGTATTGTAGATAACGATAAATTTTATCGTTATGTCATCGCACACGATGCCATATAATATACTGGCTTAATAATCAGTTACTGGTTTTCAAAAACCCAGGTGTTCTCATGTTCAAATCTATAAGCACAACCATACTCACTGGGTTTATCACCCTGTTGCCTGTCGTACTTTCCATTTATCTTTTGTACTGGCTAGCCGTATCTTCGGAAAACGTTATGGGTACTGCGCTACAGTGGGTCTTGCCGCAAGCTACTTATTTCCCCGGTTTAGGCATGCTGGCTGGTCTGGTCGTCGTGTACATCGTCGGGTTATTGATGAAGGCGATTTTGGTGCGCCAGTTATTTGCTTTTGGGGAAAAAATTCTTTATCGCCTGCCACTGTTCAAAACTGTATACCGCGCGATGCGAGACCTGTTCGATTTTTTCACACCAAAAAAAGAAGGTCTGGGGCAGGTCGTTGCGGTGACGTATAACGGTATGGAAATGATCGGTTTTATCACCCAGACAGAACAACAGCGTCTGCCGGAATCCTTCCGCGGGCAGGATAAAGTGCTGGTGTATCTGCCCATGAGTTACATGATCGGTGGCTTCACCTTATTTATTCCACGTGAGCATGTACGGCCGATCAATATGAGTATGGAGGAAGCGATGCGTTTTGCCCTGACTGCAGGAATAACAGGAAAGAATGGCGATTGATGCATATAGGGGAGCAATAGCAGAAAGACCATTATTAACTATTAAGACGAGCTGTTCCTTTTTCTTGCGCTAGATCAATATATGAATATAAGTATTTGCTAATATATTGATTATCAACGAGGAGTCTACAGTATGAATGCTCAAGAAAAATTTGCTCTTGCCGATCGGGCCTATGAAACTGCCGTATGTTATGAACTTGACTACGGCTGTTGCCCTCAGTGCGTCCTGTCAGCTATACAGGAAACGGTTGGACTGGTCGACGATCAAACCATCAAAGCTGCTCACGGTCTGGCTGGCGGCGGCGGCCTGATGGGGCAGGGTACCTGCGGTGCTCTCACAGGAGGACTGATGGCGCTGAGTGTAAAAAAAGGAAGAGATCGAGACAAGTTGCATAAGGGGCGCTTTATCAACAACTACAACAAAGGTCGAAAGCTGGTCGAAAAATTTCGTCAGGAGTTCGGCGGCATCACCTGCGAGCAACTGCAGAAAGAATTCACCGGTAAAACCTACGACATGTGGAACGCTGAAGAATACGCGCTGTTCGATAAGAACAGAGGTTATAAATGCGCACATGCGACGGGGACAGTAACCCGGTGGGTTATTGAGATGTTATAGTTTTCATCATGTGACTAGATTGTCGAATGGTTCAGATAGTGTTCGCGAAAGCCATTATCTGAAAGCGGCCTGGAAAAATAATAACCCTGGTAGATATCGCAATTATTTTTATGCAAAATATTGAATTGTTCTTCTGACTCAACGCCTTCAGCCACAACTTTTAAATCGAAGTGTTTGGCCATGTACAGGATGCTGCGTACCATCACATTATCATTATCATTAGTTTCTTCAGTCAGCTCAGAGATAAATGAGCGGTCGATCTTGATCTCATCGATCGGTAGCCGTTTCATATAACTGAGGGAGCTATACCCTGTTCCAAAATCATCCATAGAAAAGCGGATGCCAAGTTTTTTAATCTTTTCCATGATGCTTACAACTTTATCGACATCTTCTGCAATGATGCTTTCCGTTACTTCAAATATAACTTTTTTTCTGCTTTCTTCAGAGAGATATTTTTCGCACAATAAAAATACATCATCGATAAAGCCATAATAGAAGAATTGTCGCATACTGACATTGATAGAGAACTGTTGAACACTGACGCCATGTTGTTCCCATTCTGCTAGTGTGCGAAATGCTGTTTCAATGATAAATCTGCCGATCTCTATGATCGAACCTGTCTGTTCAGCAATTGGAATGAATATTGCAGGTTTTATCTCGCCAAGTTTTTTATTTTTCCAGCGTACCAGTGTTTCTGCTCCAATTATGTTTGAGTGTACATCGACCTGAGGCTGGTAGACCAGAGAGAGCTCGTCGTTGGCAAGCGAAAAGTGTAGTAGCTGCTCGACTTCAAGATTTTGTTCTACGCGCTTCTGTAGCTCATCATCGAACACGATAATGCCATCACGTCCTTTTTCTTTTGCCTCATACATGGCGATATCAGCTTCTTTGATCAGGCGGTTGGCATCATTGTTATGACCATCTATAAGACTGATTCCTATGCTGGCACTGATATATAGGTTATGCAGGTCAACGCTATAACTTTCTTTGAGCGTCTTCAGGATGCTCCTGGCCATCATTTCTGCCTGAGCCTGGCACTTTTCTTTGTCATTATATTCAAGGCCGACAACCACAAATTCATCACCGCCTAGCCTTGCCAATAAACTGTCTTCATGCTTTTTGTTATCGATGCGAAGTGATACTTCCCGCAATAAGTGGTCGCCGATATCATGCCCCAGAGAATCATTGATGGTTTTAAAATGATCAAGATCGATCAGCAGTAAGTAAGACCAGGTGTCTGATTGCT
>JBFFVI010000099.1:0-6891 GCA_041570895.1 Gammaproteobacteria bacterium | reverse complement strand
ACCGACCATTTCAGCCATTGGCCGAGCGATCAGGGTAAAATTAACCATGGCACCGCCAACAGCAATGGCGAGAACAAAAGCTGAGACAAAGAACTGGCTCAGGGCCGACGATGACAGTACACGCGTGGCACGGTCACTACCCTTGAGGATCTCTTCATAATCATGCATGTATCGGCCGATCTTGGTAGCACGTTCCAGGATACTGGAAATATTACTATCTACTTCAGCGAGAACACGTTTCACTGAGCGCCAGTGCGGCATCATGCGTTTTAGTACCGCATGGCGCTCCCTGCAGGCGCGCCTGTGTTCCGTAATCGCTTTGTCCTGCGCCTTAATCATCGACTTGTGGATATCTTTCAGGATCTGCGCCACCATGGCATCACCGTTGCTGTCAATTTTGGCAACCGATTCAACCACCTTGCACCAGTCTGGTGGATCGGGCGGTACTTCCGTGCTTTGTTTGTAATCCTCATCGATTTTAGTAATGCGCTCACTCAGCTTACGTTGCAGCGCCGGGTACTGAGAGAGATCATTCATCACCGTATTCTCAACACGTTCAAACTCTCTCTCGATCATACGCTCGGTGGCTTCACGGCCTGCTTCGAGCAGTACTTCACGGTTACGTGCCTGCAAACGGCAGTCAGCCGAATTCACAGAACTTGCAGCCAGACGCATCGCATTATGAATGACCTCACTGAATGCCAGAATATATTTTTTTGCTGGCAACCTCGCCAGATACAATACCGCGGAAAGTGCAAAGAACCAGATCAGGCCGGAAAGAACAGGGTTTGGCACTATCAGATAAATTTCAGATATCGACATAAGACCTCCATTAGTCTTGTTGTAGCATCAGTCAAAAACTGGAGACAGATACAGGCCGGGAAACGACCACGAAGATTTGAGAGCATTTAGAAACCGGGAAGATTTATAGCAGTATAGTGTAATAATGGAAACTTAATCGACACGAGTGTCGAAACCTTGACACAGTTCACAAGTTTCTGATAAATAAGTTTATATGCCCTTATTTATCATACATATAAAGTGTATTTATAGGCATTTATGGAGATTGATACCGTATTTAATTGATTAATAACTAATCATCAAGAAATAATAGAGATGGATTAGACAATAAAAAAGCCCCGCCAGGTTGTGCATTAAACAATCTGGCGGGGCTTTAATTTTATAGTGCGTTAATATTCACACAACAATAACGATTTACCTGTCATTGATGGTGGCTGCTGCAAGCCCATTAACTGCAATATTGTTGGTGCAACTGCGCTTAGATCACAGCCGGGACGTAGATGCCAGTTAGCCTCATCAATAACCAGACAGGGGACGGGATACAGCGTGTGCTGGGTATGCGGTTCCTGGGTAACGGGATCGACCATCTCGTCACAATTACCATGGTCAGCCGTCAGTATTACAGAGAAACCACATTCTGCAGCCGCATCAAGAACACGCCCAACTTCTTTATCTAAAGCTTCAACAGCTTTGATGACTGCATCGCGAACCGCGGTGTGACCAACCATGTCGCCATTGGCGAAGTTGACCATAATAAAACCGTAATCACCAGACTCCAGCGCTTCGATAACCTTATCGGCCACACCTTCTGCACTCATTTCCGGCTTCAGGTCATAAGTTGCAACATCCGGTGAATTAACCATGACGTGATCTTCCCCGGCAAACGGTTTCTTTTTACCGCCATTAAAGAAATAAGTCACATGCGCATATTTTTCAGTTTCAGCACAATGCATCTGCTTATAACCGGCGCGGCTCACCACCGAAGCTACCGTAGCCTGTGGACGCTCTGGCGCATAACCAATAGGTAATAAAAATTCGGGATCATATTCTGTCAAACAGGTTACCAGTGCGCCTTCGAAGTCGCCGGTATCAAACTCGTCAAAATTTTCCTGGCTGAGTACAGCAGTAAGCTGACGAGAACGGTCATTACGGAAATTAAAGAAGATAACGTTATCGCCCGATTCGATTAAGTCTGCATTTTCTAAAACCGTCGGTTTTATAAATTCGTCGGTCTCATCATGTGCATAAGCCGCTTCGATAGCATAATGTGCATTTTCCGCATGCCGGCCTTCGCCTTTCACCATCGCATTCCAGGCCAGTGCCGTTCTATCCCAGCGATTATCTCGATCCATCGAGTAATATCGACCACATACGGTGGCAATACTGCCATGGCAATCTTCCAGTAAACCTTCGATTTCAGCGAGGGAGGTCAGTGCAGACATCTGTGCCGTATCGCGGCCATCAGTTGTCATATGCACCACTGGTTTAACCTTGTTGTCTGCGCACAGCCTGATCAATGCTTTAAGATGATTGATATGGCTGTGAACGCCGCCATTAGAAGTCAGGCCAACAAGATGCAGTGGCCGCTCATTGGCTGCGGCGTCTTCTACCGCCGCGAGCAATGCAGCATTTTTGAAAAATTCACCACTTTCAATTTCATCATTGATACGGACGAGATCCTGTCTTATCACCGAGCCGCTGCCAAGTGTCATGTGACCTACTTCGGAATTTCCCATCTGACCATCAGGCAAACCGACAGAGCTTCCGCAGGCATCCAGGGTAGTATGAGAGTTCATGGAAAAATATTCGTCCAGTCGCGGGGTATCCGCTTCCTGAACAGCATTATTAATTCGACTTGGGTTGACACCAAAACCATCCAGGATAATCAGGAGGGTGGGTCTTCGGGGGACGCTTCGATCAGCCATTAGAGCTCTTTGCCCTTCTCTTTTCTATGATTGTATTTGAGGCGCGATTTTACACTAACAGGGCGTTTTAGACGAATTAAAATTAATCACGCTCTGAATATAAACTTGAGCCATAGCTGCTTACAGAAGTTTTTAACGGTTGTTAAGATTTTTTATCTGACTCGTCGTCTGATGCTCCTTTTTCTTCATCACGACGATTCTCTTCTTCTTCCTGTTCGGCTTCATCAAACAGTTTTTCCATCTCTTCGTCACTTAATTCCGCCTCATCATCCGTTGCTGTTGACTGCTCTGCAGATGACAGATCTTCCGGCATCTCACCTTCATGGAAATATTCGCTCTCTTCGGTCAATTCAAACTCATCATTTTGCATGATAACGTTTTCTTCCGGTTTATCTTTGAGGAAGATGCGAGACATGATCAGTCCGAGCTCAAACAGTAACCAGATTGGTACCGCTAGTAATGATTGCGAAATCACATCGGGCGGTGTCAGCAACATACCTACAACAAATGCCCCGATAATAATATAGGGACGTTTATCGGCCAGTTTATCGGGCGTGGTGATGCCTGCGGCGATTAATAAAAAAGTGGCTACCGGTACTTCAAACGCGATACCAAAGGCGAGAAAAATGGCGATGATGAAATCAAGGTACTGGCCGATGTCGGTCATTACCGCGACACCTTCCGGCGCGATACCAATAAAAAAACCAAACAGTATGGGGAATATTATAAAGTAGGCAAAAGCGATGCCACAATAAAAAAGCACGACACTGGAAACCAGCAAAGGACCGGCCATACGTTTTTCATGACGGTATAAACCCGGCGCGATAAATGACCAGATCTGGTGCAATAGATAGGGAATGGTTAACAGTACTGATAACAACAGTACCAGCTTAAATGGTACCAGGAAGGGAGAGGTCACCCCGGTAGCGATCATCGACGTGCCTTCCGGCATCAATGCCAGCAAAGGATCTGCCGCCAGGGTAAAGATGTCTTCGGCAAAGGCAAACAGTGCAACAAAAACAATAAGGATAGCTAACACCATGTGTAACAGACGGTCGCGTAATTCGACCAGGTGGTCCATCAGCGTCTGCTCTTTCTCATCCAGCTCGCTCTGCTCATCTGGTGAATTATTTTCCTGTCGCTCGGCCATCGATCTACCAGCAGTTAAGATTTATCTTGTTTGGTTTGAACTGTATCATCAGCAGCCGCGTTTTCGGATTCTGCATTTTCAGGCTCTTGAGCTTGTTCTTCGTGGAAAGTGTGGGAAGGCGTATCGCTTAGAAAATCAGAAGAAGGCAGGTCTTTTTTAATATCCGAGCCAACCGCATCGACACCTGATTTTAACTGCTGCTGTAATTCGTTTATCTGTACTTCCTGATTGTGCAGCATGCGTTTAAATTCGCCGATATCAAGTTCGGATTCAACTTCACTGCGAACACCCTCGATGTAACGACGCGCCTTACCCACAAAAAAGCCAACCTGTCGCGCAGCACCGGGCAGACGCTCCGGTCCAATAATAACCAGCGCCAGGACAAGGATGAACAGAATTTCCCAGAAGCCAACGTCAAACATGATTTACCATATCATTTATAGCGCGCACCAAAACAGCCTGTCCGGGCACAGCACTGATAAATAAACTAAACGTTATCTTCTTTTTTTACTGACTCGGTATTTGCAGAATCGGCTGAATCCTGAGCCACTTTTTCCTGCTTTGCATTATCGTCGCCGTCTTTAACTGCTGATTTAAATCCCTTGATTGCCGAGCCAAGATCTCCACCAACATTTTTTAATTTTTTGGTGCCAAAGATTAAAATAACAACAGCCAATAAAATTAATAATTGCCAAATACTGATACCCATAATATTTCTCTCTTAATCTCTTTAATTCGTAATAAACAGTCGCAAATAATTTTATTTTCGCGCCGCTTTCTCGTCATGACCGGAGACGCCAAATCGACGCGCCAGCTCTTCTAAAACATCATCTGCGGATAAACCTTGATCCGCCAGCAACACCATGGTGTGAAACCAGAGATCCGCCACTTCATAAACCAGCTTTTCTGGATCTCCACCGTGCGCTACATCTTTCGCCGCCATGACAGTTTCTGTCGCTTCTTCACCCACTTTCTTAAGAATAGCATCTATTCCCTTAGCATACAGGCTGGCCACATAAGAAGAGTCTGCCGCAGCGTTTTTACGCTGTTCCAGTATCTCCGTTAATTGTGCCAGTATCTCTTGATTAGTCATATGATTTATTTTGCATAGATCTGTTTTGGATCTTTGATAACCTGCTCAACTTCCACCCACTGATCACCCTGTAACTGTCGATAAAAACAACTCTCGCGCCCAGTATGACAGGCGATTCCGCCGTGCTGCTCAACTTTTAACAAAATAACATCTTCATCACAGTCAAAGCGTATATCAAGTACTTTTTGCGTGTGACCTGATTCTTCACCTTTGTGCCAGAGCTTTTCTCTGGAACGTGACCAGTACACTGCTTCTTTTTTTTCTGCGGTGAGCCGCAGTGATTCGCGGCTCATCCATGCCATCATTAGAATTTTACCGCTAGTAGCATCCTGTGTGATGGCAGGAACCAGGCCTTTATCGTCAAAGCGGATTTCGTCCAGCCAGCTCATTTGCTTGTTTTACCAAAAATCACAGGCGCATCTCGATACCGCGGTCAGCCATATACTGCTTTGCTTCTTGAATAGAATATTCTGCAAAGTGAAAAATGCTAGCGGCCAGTACGGCGTCAGCATGTCCTTCGATGACGCCATCGGCAAGGTGATCAAGATTGCCTACGCCACCGGAGGCGATCACTGGAACCGACACGGCTTCAGAGATTGCCCGGGTTAACGCCAGATCAAAACCGATTTTGGTGCCATCTCTGTCCATACTGGTGAGTAAAATTTCACCGGCGCCATAATCAACCATTTTCTTTGCCCACTCGATAGCATCCAATCCTGTCGGTTTTCTGCCGCCATGAGTAAAGATCTCCCAGCGCAGCGGTTCACCTTCGGCACTGACCTGTTTGGCATCGATAGCCACGACGATGCATTGCGAGCCTACTTTATCTGAAGCCTCGCGGACAAATTCCGGATTAAAAACCGCGGCGGTGTTTATCGCCACTTTATCTGCGCCTGCGTTTAGCATCCGGCGCACATCATCTACCGTGCGGATGCCACCGCCCACTGTCAGAGGGATAAACACTTCGTTAGCAACCTGTTCCACCACATGGACGATTGTATCGCGATCATCAGAACTGGCGGTTATATCCAGAAAGGTGATCTCATCGGCACCTTCGGCATCATAACGACGCGCGACCTCTACCGGGTCACCGGCATCACGGATATCGACAAACTGCACGCCTTTGACGACGCGGCCGTTATCGACGTCTAAACAGGGAATAATGCGTTTTGCTAATGCCATTATGAATTCTGGTCAAGCCAGGCCTGTGCTTCTTTAAAGTTTATAGTGCCTTCATAGATCGCACGGCCGGTAATCGCACCCATGATTCCTTCATCAGCGACTGCATTTAACGCTTTGATATCATCCATGGAAGTGATACCGCCGGATGCAATTACAGGGATATTGATCTGCTGCGCCATTTTAACCGTCGCCTCTACGTTAACGCCCTGCATCATGCCATCGCGTGATATATCGGTGTAAACGATAGCTTCAACACCATCATTTTCAAAACGTTTCGCCATATCGATCACATCATGCTTCGACAGTTTCGACCAGCCATCGATCGCCACTTTGCCGTCTTTCGCGTCCAGCCCGACGATGATATGAGTCGGAAACTCGGCACATACCTCCGCAATGAAATGCGGCTCCTGAACGGCCTTAGTACCGACGATCAGATAATTCACCCCGGCATCCAGATAAGCAGCAATGGTATATTCATCACGAATACCGCCGCCGAGCTGAATCTTTAGATCCGGATAAGCGGACTCTATGTCGTGGATTACCTCGGCATTTTTCGGCTTACCCGCAAAGACATCATCCAGATAGACGATGTGCAAACGCCTTGCGCCTGCCTCTACCCATTGCCCCGCCATCGCGACCGGGTCATCAGAAAAAACCGTGCTGTCATCCATGTCACCCTGACGCAGGCGCACACATTGTCCATCTTTCAAATCAATTGCAGGTATTAATAACATATCCTT
>JBFFVI010000098.1:0-6891 GCA_041570895.1 Gammaproteobacteria bacterium | reverse complement strand
TTGTCATGCTCAAGCCCGACATAATTTGCCGTTATTTCGTCGAAACTTAACGGTAAGCTGCTCAATAACCCATGATTTCCAGCATCGAACGGCACTTACTTAAATCACTTGCCTGCAACAGGGGATGATCGACGATGATGGTTGCCGGTTTATTTTCTGATTGGGAGACAAAATCTTCCACCATTGTTTTGACTAGCCTTAAATTTGTCAGATCATTTTCAATAAAGGCAAAATTAGATGGGGCAGGTCTGTCGACTCGCCAGACATTAGTATGCGCTGAAGCTGAACCACCATCTAAACCAAAAGTGTCTATCATCATTGAGTCCGCTAGCGAATAAAACTGTCTTTTTATTGATTCTGGCATTATCTGTTGCTCGCCTAAAAAAACCAGTGCTGATAATTGCGGCTGCAACGCTTTTAAACTAGCACCGAATTCAACCATCGATATAAAATCGAGCATATCGACATGGCATTCGATAAAAAACTCAAAACCTTCATGGACCGCATCTAACCAGGCTTCACCATTGATATCCTGACTTATTTTCCAGTAGTCGACAGGCACAAGAACGGTATTAAATTCATTGCTGTAGTACGTCAAACGCCAGTCTTCAGGTTCAGATACTGGCAAGTCTTCAGGGTAAAATGTGTTTGACCAATGCGGATGGCGCCAGCCGTAAGCCCCTAAATTGATGTTTTTTCTCAAAGGAATACCTATTTATATTTGTTACGATTTCTTGGTGAATTTAATCACATAGCGTATCCTTCGCTTTCTAAAGTTAAAACAACCGAATTCGTCTTACCACTAACCCTATATGTTAATAGATTGTACCGCCATAATTGCTGGTTTTATCCTGCTTATCTGGAGCGCAGATCGATTCATCATCGGTGCTGCTGCAACAGCACGAAATTTTGATGTGCCGCCGCTGATCATCGGCCTGACCATCGTTGGCTTTGGCACCTCTGCCCCGGAGATGATGGTTGCTGGCTTTGCGTCCTATGATGGCAGCCCCGCCATGGCTATCGGTAATGCACTGGGCTCAAATATTGCCAACATCACCCTGGTGCTCGGCGTGGCGGCCCTGATCTCACCATTAGACGTGCATTCACGCATCGTCAAAAAAGAGCTCCCCATCTTGTTATTTGCCACTCTGATGGCACTGGCATTACTGAGTGACGGCACACTCAGTCGACTCGATGGCTTCATCTTACTCAGTTTATTGTGTTTACTGATGTGGTGGATAACCCGCCAGGGTATTCGCAATCAAACCAGGGATGCCTTAATCGACGAGTACATAGAAGAGCTGCCCGATATAATGCCAACATCACACGCTTTGTTCTGGCTGCTAGCAGGTCTGGTGTTATTGACTATCAGCTCGAAAATCCTGGTCTGGGGCGCCGTCAATGTCGCTACCGAACTTGGCGTTAGTGAGCTGGTCATCGGATTAACCATTATTGCCATTGGCACCAGCCTGCCGGAGCTGGCGGCTTCCATTACCGGTGCGCTAAAAAATGAACATGATATCGCTATCGGCAATGTTATTGGCTC
Organism: Gammaproteobacteria bacterium; assembly: GCA_041570895.1. GTDB lineage: Bacteria > Pseudomonadota > Gammaproteobacteria > SZUA-229 > SZUA-229. The sequence continues at coordinate 5,345 of JBFFVI010000098.1, read as the reverse complement.
GAACCTGTTCAACACTTTAGGTGTACTGGCAATTCCCGGGTTAATAGCCCCTTCGACACTGGTCGAAGGAATCCTTGAAAGAGATATGCCTGTGGTTTTAATCCTGAGTATCATGCTATTTGTAATGGCTTATGGTTTTCGAGCTGAAGGCAGAATTAATCGTCTGGAAGGCGGCCTGCTGCTAAGTGCTTTCATTGCTTATCAATTACTGTTACTTTTCACTGTAGCTTAAATGGACATCTTTTATGCCAGCATCCAATAAAACTGATTTTCAACAACTCGGCAGAGAGGTCGTTGCCACCGAACTTGCTGAAATCACAGCTTTACAATCACGCATAGATGAGAATTTTGCCCGCGCATGCGAGCTGCTGCTGGACTGCAAAGGCCGCATCGTTGTTACTGGCATGGGAAAATCGGGGCATATTGGCGGCAAGATCGCCGCCACGCTTGCAAGCACCGGCAGCCCGGCGTTTTTCGTCCACCCCGGTGAAGCCAGTCACGGTGATCTCGGCATGATTACCAAAAATGATGTGGTCATCGCCTTATCCAACTCAGGCAATACCGCAGAGATTGCCACCATCATTCCCATCCTGAAGCGCTTTGCTGTGCCATTGATCAGCATGACCGGTGATAAAAACTCCATTCTGGCAACGGCGGCCGATATCAACCTTGACGTCAGCGTCAGCAAAGAGGCCTGCCCTCATGATTTAGCACCCACTTCAAGCACCACGGTTGCCCTCGTCATGGGCGACGCACTGGCTGTCGCTCTGCTCCAGGCCCGCGGCTTTACCGCAGAGGACTTTGCCCTCTCCCACCCGGGAGGCAGCCTGGGAAAACGCTTGTTACTGCATGTATCTGACATAATGCATACCGGTGAACGTCTGCCCAAAGTGCAACAAACGGCCAGTGTCTCTGAAGCACTGCTGGAAATGAGTAAAAAAGGCCTGGGCATGACCGCCATCGTTGATCAGCATGACAAAGTCCTGGGGATTTATACCGACGGTGATCTCCGCCGCTCTCTGGACAAAAATATTGATGTGCATAAAGCCTCAATTAGTGATGTAATGACAAAGAACTGCCGCACCACTACAGCGGACGAACTCGCGGCAAGCATCGTAAAAATAATGGATGACCATGGCATCAATGGGTTTCTGGTCACCGATGAAAACAATACATTGATCGGTGCCTTCAACATGCACGATATATTACGCGCCGGTATCATGTAAAAATACAGACACGATATAAACACTCGAACGACAGATCAATCACATTTCACTGGTTAACCATGGACATTATAGAAAAAGCAAAAAACATCGAATTAGTTATTTTTGATATCGACGGAGTAATGACCGATGGCGGCCTGTTTTTTGATAACAGTGGCGAAGAATACAAAGCCTTCAATTCGCTCGATGGTCACGGATTACGCATGCTGCAGGAATGTGGCGTCAATGTCGCGGTTATCACCGGAAGAAAGTCAGAACTGGTCAAACACCGCATGAATGATCTTGGCGTAACAATGTTATACCAGGGTTATCGCGACAAAATACCGGCTTTTGAAGCCCTGCTTAAAGAAGTCAAACTGAGCAAAGATCAGATTACCTATGTGGGAGATGATGTTGTCGACCTGCCCATCATGTCGCAACTGAATTTTGCCATCGCTGTCCAAAACGCCCATCCTTTTGTGAAACAGCATGCTCACTGGATAACTGATCGCAGCGGTGGTAACGGCGCAGTGCGTGATGTCTGTGAGTTCATACTCGAGGCCAAGGGGCTACTCAGCGATAAGCTTCATTCTTATCTGTATTCACATAAATAGGTGCCCGAAGGTTTCTGCTTAAGCTATGAAAGGTCCACTCAGCCTCATCATATTTCTTTTCCTGGCGATCATTGCCTGGTGGTCGATTACAGAAAAACACGAAGAAGAACAGCTGCAACAGGCTAAGAGCAAAAGTTATGTCGAAATTTTTATGAATGAGTTCGAAATAACAACCATGAATGAAAACGGCTCACCCAATTACATCCTGAATGGCTCATATCTACAACGCTATAATGACTCTGATGAAACTGAAGTCCAAAAACCTGTTTTTAACCTACTGCAGAAAAACGGACAATGGAAGATCAGCGCCGATAACGCCATCATCAATGATAAGAATGAGACCATACAGTTAAACAACAATGTCATAATGCAACAACAAAATATTGAACCTGCGATCACTATTCGCACTCAAAGACTATTGATAAATACTAAAACGCAAATTGCGCAAACTCAGACACAGGTAAACATCACACAGGGCCAGTCACTGTTAAAAGCCAAAGGCATGATCTTTAATAACCTCACCAGTGAACTGGAACTTTTATCCAATGTAAGCGGGTATTATCTACCTTATGACTAACACCGTCAGACATACTTTTCACAACGAAATCACCCTGCTTGCCGGGTTTATACTGTTTTTTCTGTACAGTAGCCTCTGCGCCGAGGTCTCACAGGAAAAAATATTCATCAATGCCGATCACATGCAACTAAATATTGAATCTGGCTACAGTGAATATTCCGGCCAGGTAAAAATATCACAGGGAAAGCTGGTATTAACCGGTGACAAAGTAACCGTGCAACAGGGCAAGGATGAGATCGAGCGCATAACCGTTGTCGGCACCCCTGCCCGATATAACCATGTCACCGAAAAAGGTGAAACCATTGAAGCGGAAAGCGAATCCATGGTTTACACCGCCAGTCAGAATAAACTGGTGATGACCAAAAATGCCAGCTTGAAACAACCTGATCACCAGGTCAGCAGCAATAAAATCATCTATGATACGCTGAAAAAAGTCGTCATCGCCGGGGATATTGCTCCCGCCTCAGATGATAGCGCCCCTGATAAAAAAGAACGGGTAAATATTACTCTAACACCTAAAAAACAGGACCAAGCCGCGCCACAAACGGGAAAATAACTGCAGCATGCCGACACTTCACGCTAATAATCTGGTTAAAACTTATAAGTCACGCACCGTGGTCGATGATGTTTCATTTGACGTAAACAGTGGCGAAGTCGTCGGCTTACTCGGCCCAAACGGCGCGGGCAAGACTACCAGCTTCTATATGATCGTCGGTCTGGTGCAGGCAGACAAAGGCAGCATCTATCTGGACGATCAGGACATCACCCGCCTGCCCATGCACGCCAGAGCAAAAAAAGGCGTTGGTTATCTGCCACAGGAAGCCTCGGTATTTAGAAAGTTAAGCGTAGAAGATAATATCCTTGCCGTTCTCGAAGCTAAAAAAGAGTTTAACAAGGCGCAGCGCCACGAAAAGCTGGAAGCATTGATCGATGACCTACAGATTGATCACATCCGCCATAATACCGGCTTAAGCCTTTCTGGCGGTGAGCGCCGCCGTGTTGAAATTGCCCGTGCACTGGCCTCGCAGCCCGCATTTATACTGCTAGATGAGCCTTTTGCCGGCGTTGACCCAATATCTGTCATCGAAATTCAAAAAATCGTCAAACACTTGATCGAGCGCAATATTGGTGTGCTTATCACCGATCATAATGTACGTGAGACTTTAGGGATTTGTGACCGAGCATATATACTAAATGCGGGGAAAATAATCGCGCAAGGACGGCCCGAGGAAATTCTTTCGAATGAAGAAGTACGAGAAGTCTATCTTGGTCGAGATTTTCGTCTATAAAGAGGACTAAGAATGACAACATTTTATGTAACGGAGATATAACGGCATATTTATTTATTGTTTTGCACCTTTACCTACCATTTAAGGCAACCGTACCTAATGTACACAGCGATACAGTCAAACGAATGAATCTGTCTAAAGATACACCATGAAGCCAACTCTTCAGCTAAAACTTGGCCAAAGCCTCACCATGACACCGCAGTTGCAGCAAGCGATACGCCTGCTGCAACTATCCACCCTTGAATTACAGAGCGAAATTCAGCAGGCACTCGAAGAAAACCCCATGCTGGAGCATGATGAAGATAATTTCGATGCAAACGCAGAGGCAGAAAATGAGAGCAACTCTGCTGAGGGTCAGGATGCCAAAAATACTGCCAGTAAAAATGAAGCCAGCGCAGAAAACGACGACCCGCATATAGACATGGAAAACCGTCAGGAAATGCCTGATGAGCTGGCAGTCGATGCCAATTGGGAAGATACCTACGATATTACTACTGCCACGGCTCCAAGCAGCCAGCAAAACAGTGATTCAGGCAACGATTTTCTGGAAAACCAGAGTATCGAAGGCGACACCCTGAGTGAGCACCTTCTCTGGCAATTAAAAAATTCACAATTTAGTGACAATGATTTGATCATCGCCATCGCCATCATTGACGCCATCAATGATGATGGCTACCTGACTGAAACTGTTGAAGAAATATATGACGGCTTAAAAGATGAGCTGGACATCGAAGTGGACGAAGTCGAAGCTGTATTGCATCGCGTACAACGATTTGACCCTGTTGGCATAGCCGCCCGCACCCTGCAGGAATGTTTACTATTACAACTGGAACAGTTTGATCCTCAAACCCCCGGACTGGCTGATGTCAAAAATATTATCGAACATCACCTGGATTTATTAGGTGCTCACGATTACGCTCGTTTACAGAAAAAAACTCGTCGTAATGAAGAGCAACTCACAGAATTAATCCATTTTATTCAGGCACTTAATCCCAAACCCGGCGCCAGCATTTCAAAAAATAATGCCCAGTATGTTATTCCAGACATATTTGTACGCAAGCATAACGGCCAGTGGCGCGTAAGCCTGAATCCGGAAGCCGCCCCTAAGCTAAAGATTAACGAAGTCTATGAAGGACACCTAAAGAGTGCCGGACGCGGCAATAATACCAGCTACCTGCGTAACAGCCTGCAGGAAGCTCGCTGGTTTCTAAAGAGTCTGCAGAGCCGCAGCGATACCCTGCAGCGAGTCGGTGAGGCCATCGTCAGGCGCCAGCGACTGTTTCTCGATTACGGCGATGAAGGCATGAAACCGATGGTTTTACGCGATATCGCAGATGAGCTGGAAATGCACGAATCAACCATATCAAGGGTCACCACCAACAAATTTATGCATACACCGCGTGGTGTTTTCGAATTTAAGTTTTTCTTCTCCAGCCATGTCGGTACGGCAGATGGCGGAGAGTGTTCTGCGACAGCCATCCGCTCTATGGTTAAAAAGCTGATCGAGAACGAAAACCCTAAAAAACCGATGAGCGACAACAAAATATCTTCACTATTAGTGAAAGAAGGTATTAATGTTGCACGTCGAACTGTGGCAAAATATAGAGAATCTATGTTGATACCACCCTCAAACGAGCGCAAGCGCTTAGCCTAGGAATGTGGT
>JBFFVI010000097.1:0-7001 GCA_041570895.1 Gammaproteobacteria bacterium | reverse complement strand
TTGGTAACAGCACCTCCGGATGTTTTTGCAATTTCTGCCAGCACGGCCTGTTTAATGGCTTCGCCATCGATGCGTTCACCATCGGCTTGTTGAAATTCAGGCATGCTTTGAATGCTTGATAAAGCCTGAATGATTTCCTGGTGACCAAAATGCTGTTGAGTGCTTTCAGGAAAATACTCAGCCTGGTTATCCGATGACTTACCTGTGGTGTCCGGAGTAAAAGGGGCGCCTATATAATTGCCTAACACTCGGCCGACCCGGCTGGCTGGCATGCCCGCCGTGTAGTGCTGATATTCGCCAGATTCAGCATCTGGCTTTTGAGTGTTATGTTGTTCGTCAGTCGCGCCACTCTGTGAGTCAGCAGCTTGATTACCACCGGCAGCGTCTTGAGCAGCACCGGTCTGATCTCCACCGCCACCTTGTGAACCACCTGTTTGTGCTTGTACCTGATTTGAGCTGGCACGGCGATAGCCACCACCCGGTGGGGCTGTCATGGCAAAACCACTAATGTTATTGCCGCCTGCCTGTGACCCTGGCTGGCTGCCGCTACCTGATCCAGAGGTTTCGCCGCCACTGGCATGCTCCTCAGTCAGGACATCTTGAGGCATTTCCTCATCGTTATGATCTGCTTGAGCCGGTCCAGTCGGTGATGGAGAGGCTGAGCGTTTTTCCATGTGTAACTTTATCTTTGGCAGTATGTCAGCATCGATCAATCGCTGGTTAATCGAGTCGTATAAAACATCAAGTTTACTGGCGACGTCGATATCAAACAGGGCAAATAAAACCTTTTTATTGGTATTATTAAAGTCATCGGCGAGGGCGTCATCAAAAGCCTGGCAGATATTGATGGGTACTAAGGCATCATTTTTAAAAACAGTGTCTGTTTCAAGTGCCAGGTGATCCAGGCGTTTTTTAAGGTGTGAGAGTTGTTCGCTGCATTTTGCTGCAGCTCGCTCACCGATGTTCTTCACCAGAACCATGCCTTCCATTTCATCCTGGCCGATAAGGCTTAATTCATCATCGTCATTGTGTGTTTTTTTTAGTTTTTGTTGCTTTTCATAAGTAGCGGCGGGAACCAGGTAGTCTTTTATTTTTTTATTGAAGGTATTCGCGATAGCGGGTTTTAGCGTACGAATCTGATTCATTAAGTCGAAATAACGCGTCTGTTCCTCGTTGCTATCGGCTTCGTTAGACAGGTCGAATAACTGCTCCTGCGTTGAATCCAGCAGCTTTGAAATAAGCTCAGCCAGTTGGGTACTTAAATTATTACGAATGTCGACCACCAGTTTGTCGTACGGTGATATTTTATCGTTCGAGTTATCTTCTTGATTTTTAGAGATTTCACTCATGGAAAAATGTGTCCATATGTCTTTGAAAAAGTGTCTATTAATTTACTAGCCGCTGTCAACTGTAGATTATAGCTGTTTGTTGTGAAAAAACAGATGCTTAAAATTATATTTCAGAATGGCTGTTAGGCAAAAGATTATCGCTGGTTCAATTGCAACTGTGCGATATGCAACTATGCTATTAATAATATTGAGCGTTTTAAAAGAACATAAGAATAAAAAAGCCAAAGAGAGAGATATATGAGTGACCAGCCCGCAGATAAGCCCCATGTGTTAGTGGTCGATGATTCAAAGGTCATTCGTCTAGCTGCCAGAAAGATGTTGGGCAGTGACTATGAGATACATCTTGCAGAAGATGGTCTGGTTGCCTGGGAACTGTTACAGGAAAATAGCAATATCTCGGTCGCTTTTACAGATTTAAGTATGCCTAATATGGACGGTATGCAGCTGCTTAACAATATTCGTGGTTCCAGCCATGACCATATAGCGAATTTACCGGTAATCGTCATGACCGGGCATGATGATTCTGATTCAATTAAACAGGCCGTATTCGACGCAGGTGCGACAGACTTTATCGCTAAACCGTTCGAATCTATTGATCTGCTCACTCGTGCCAAGGCATATGCGCGTTTAAGTCGTAAAGTTGTCGAGCTGGAAAAGAAAACGGGTCACGACAAGCTTACCGGGTTGTACAACGCCAACTCATTGGAAGAGCAGGGTGTAAAAGCTTTTTCTTTTTCTAGTCGCCATAAGCTTCATATCAGCGCCGTGTATTTTGAGATCAAGGACTTTCAGGAGTGTTTTTTAAATTACGGTAAAAATGTTGCTCAGCATATCATCGTGACGGTTGGTAAACGTCTCCAGGATGTTATGCGTGAAGAGGATGTCGCCGCGCGAGTAGCGGTTGCAAAATATGCGCTCATCTTGCCGATGACGAATAAACAAAAAACCGAAATCGTTATCGGCCGGGTACGAGAGAGTATAAACAAACTGGTATTTGATACCGGCAAAGAAAAGATTCGAGTTAACTTTGTCGCCGGATACGTTTCGCCGGACTTAAGCGGAGACGGTGATTTTAATACCATGCTCGAGCAGGCAGATGATGCTTTGAAAAGAGCGATCAATTCTTCAACAGAGCCGGTGGTCTGTTTTGACGATGAAATTGATATCGATGAGCCTGTTAATGTTATTACCGAGCAGGATATAGAGCTGGCATTTTCACACGTTCTCGAAGGTAATTTTTATCAGATTCCAGAACAGCATCTCGATGCAGTAGTTAAGCGGCTCTCACCTTTTATGCAGTATGTTGAGAATCAAACAGGAAATTAATGTTCTGCTGATGCAGCAAGGAAAGCGTGTCAGCGTATAGATAATAAATTATCTACATGTTGAATCACTAAATGTCATCACAATTAAAAACGATAAATGCACCTGATGCATGGCAAATGTGTCAGCAGGATCCACGAACATTATTGATAGATGTGCGCTCGAGCATGGAGTTTTTGTTTGTGGGCCATCCACAGGGCGCAATTCATATACCCTGGATAGATGAGCCAGAATGGGTGGTCAACAATAATTTTGTCGTAGAGATAAGAAAGCTTGCGCTGGGTGGTCTGAAAGAGAATAATGATGACGTGCCGATCATACTGGTCTGTCGAAGTGGCAACCGTTCCGATGAAGCAGGTAAAGTGCTGGTTGAAGCGGGAATAAAAAATGTATTTCATATCGATGAAGGTTTCGAAGGTGCGTTAGATGAAAAACATCAACGTAGTTCGCTAGGGGGCTGGCGCTATCATGGTCTTCCCTGGGAGCAATGTTAAGAATCCTGATCTACAGTATCCTGAAATCGATTCAGGTAATAGTACTAAGTCTTGTTCAGCTTGGTGATATCCTTGTCACGAAGAGAATCTTCGATCATGTCGTTCATAGAGATAGATAAATGAAAGATGAAAAATTAATCAAATCAATCGATCAGTGGAAAACCCAGTTAAGTGAAGAGGAATTTCGTATTACCCGTGAGGCGGGTACTGAGCCAGCGTTTACAGGTAAATATTATAATAATAAAGAATCGGGTGTTTATCACTGTATCTGCTGTGGTGAATCGTTATTTTCTTCTGAAGAAAAATATGACTCGGGTTCAGGCTGGCCAAGTTTTTACAAACCAAAAGACGAGATGGAATTAGAGGAAATAAAAGACTCGAGTCACGGTATGATTCGAGTTGAAGTCCGTTGCCCGAAATGCGATGCACATCTTGGGCATGTCTTTGAAGATGGCCCACAACCAACAGGATTGAGATACTGCATTAATTCAGCATCACTGGATTTTGAGAGTAATGAATGATTTTTCAGGTTGCAGATTTTTAACTTGAGGGTTTTACCGCAGAGGCGCTGAGGGAAATATCTTAAAATTAATTTATATTCTAAATATTACACAATGTTAATTGCGGTAGCATTTTTTATGATGCAGGTTGAAATATTTTAAGATCAGAAATTGTTTTTCTCTGTGTGTCAGCGCCTATGCGGTAATCAATAGTCTTTAGCAGCAACTAGCACTGCCACAACAACCGCCAGGTTTTACGGCCTCAATTGTTGCTGAAAGAACGTATTCTTCGACACCACGTCCAGGCGCCCAGTCTTTGATGAAATCTTTGGATTCATCTTTTGGCGAGATATTGATCTGTTCAAAGCCATTGTCTTCCAGAATTTTATGTAATTCTGAAATTTGAGATGCCCCAGCCATACAGCCCGAATATAGGGCCAGATCCTCTCTAATCTCATCGGGCAGTTCAGTACTGGCAACTACATCAGAAATAGCCAGTCGACCACCGGGTTTCAATACCCGGAAGGCTTCGCAGAATACCTGGTTTTTGTTAGGCGATAAATTGATCACGCAATTCGAAATGATGACGTCAACGCTATCATTAGCTACCGGCATGTTTTCTATTTCACCGAGTCGAAATTCGACGTGATTATATTTTCCCTTCACAGCATTATCCCGCGCTTTGGATATCATCGTCGGCGTCATATCGATGCCGATAACTAGACCTGATTCGCCGGTTTCAGCAGCTGCGAGGAAGCAGTCAAAACCTCCGCCACTACCAAGGTCGAGTATGGTTTCTCCGGTTTTGATACTGGCTATAGCTCGTGGATTGCCACAGCCAAGTCCCATATCGGCACCTTCAGGTACCTTGTCGAGATCGTCTTCACTATAACCTAACCGGGTAGAAACCAGCGCGTTAATAGCAGCATCATCGGAGACGCCGCAACAGCTTGATTCCGTGCCGCAACTACTACTATTGTTGCTGGCTTCAGCGACCTGAGAGTAACTTTCACGTACATTCTGGCGTATCTCATCTGCCTGTTTTTGATTTGTTGCCTGATCTGGTGACTGACTCATGATTGATCTCCGACTAATTTACTGGAAAAAATATTCTGTATCTGTTTCATTATGTCCGTGTTTACGGAACAAAATACCTGTTTTCCATCGCGTTTCATATGGATCAAACCTGCGCGATGAAGCTCTTTTAGATGATGTGACAAAGTAGAGGCTGCAATATCGAGTTGTGAATCAAGATCTCCAACACAGCAACTAAACACCTCGTCAGTTGCGCAGTTTGTACCGGGGGTGCAGCAGTTTGTCAGGATGTCATATATTTTAAGACGATGGTTATTGGCCAGCGCTTTAAAAATATCAACAAGCTGATCCGGCTCAATTGTTTTATATTTCGACATATTTCGAATTATAGTAGCATAAAATAATAATTCAAGTCTTTTTTTGCGGTATTATAAAAGCTGAATTAAACGCAAACCTCTATTTATGTCATCGCAGCTAAGCAACGAAGAAAAGCACAAACTGGAAGAGCGCCTGTTCGAATTGAAACAGGAGCATCGTGATCTTGATGATGTAATAAATCGTTTATTACTAACCCCCGATGTAGAAGAGCTGCAGCTTAAGCGGTTTAAAAAACGTAAGTTAAAGCTTAAAGATACGATTTCACAGCTGGAAAATATTCTGATTCCAGATATCCTTGCATAAGAAAAGCCTGAAAATACCAGAATTGAGACTCTAGATTAAGAGACAGGTATTTGATATTAATGGTAGATATGATGAATTATTGTTCAACTTGTGGTGAAAAGGTCAGTCTGATTATACCTGAAGGTGACAACCGTCACCGCTACGTCTGTGAAAGTTGCGAGACGATCCACTATGAAAATCCAAAAATAGTCACTGGTTGTATCCCTCAGTGGCAGGATAAAATCTTATTGTGTAAACGTGCGATCGAGCCGAGATATGGATTATGGACGTTGCCGGCTGGATTTATGGAAAATGCGGAGACGAATATAGAGGGAGCTGCCAGAGAGACGGCGGAAGAAGCGAATGCACAAGTAGAAAATATGCAGTTGTTCTGTGTGTTTAGCATTGCTCACATCAACCAGGTCTACACCATGTATCGCGGTGACCTGGTCGGCGGAATGGCTAGCCCGGGAGCTGAAAGCCTGGATGTCGCGCTATTAGATGAGAGTGAGATTCCCTGGAAGAATATCGCTTTTCAGGTGATGCATGAAACCTTAAGGCTATATTATCAGGACAAGAAAAAAGGTGTTTTTAATACCTATTATGGCGATATCATCAGACAGGCGGATGGCTCTTTTATCGTTAAATACTTCTGATCAATCTACTAACGCTGACTTATTTGTGGTGTTGATCAGATATTGTTTATTTGAATTTCACCCTGGAAGTTTATTTCTGCTTTTGGTTTTAGTTTGAAGATCAGTTGATAAAAAGCCAGCTCATTCTCTAATGACTGTTTGATACTTTCTGCTTTTCTAAAACCATGTTGTTCGCCAGGATAATATTGTGCGGCGACTGGCAAACCCTTTTTATCTAGAGCGGCAAACATTCTTTCAGCCTGAGCCTTGGGTACGACTCTGTCTTCGAGGCCCTGAAAGAAAATAACCGGGCAATTCAGTTGCTCGGTGCTGTTAATTGGTGAGCGTTGTTCATATATTGTTTTCTTCTCGGGGTAGGGACCGATGAGGCTGTCCAGGTAACGAGACTCGAACTTGTGTGTATCTTCAGCCAGGCTGCTTAATTCAGAGATACCATAATAACTGGCTCCGGCAGCAAACACCTGTTCGAAAGTTAGTGCAGAAAGCACGGTATAGCCACCCGCGCTGCTGCCGCGGATAATCAGCTGGTTTTTATCTGCCAGACCTTGAGTTACAGCGTAACACGCTGCGTCACAACAATCTGTTACGTCCAGTAGCCCCCAGTTATTATTTAATCGTAAGCGGTAATCTCTGCCATAACCGGTACTGCCACTGTAGTTGACATCTAATAAGGCAAAACCACGTGAAGTCCAAAATTGCTTTTTGGGGTCTAACGCGACACTGTTTTGACCCGTAGGGCCACCATGACAGATGACGATGAGTGGTGGTGAGGTATTTTCATTACCCTGGTATGCCGGGTTTTCCGGTGGGTAATAATTTGCGTAAACTGTTTGCTGATGTCGATTAAAAAAATGAATGTTTTGAGCTTTAGAGTAATACTCATCTGTTAGCGGTAACTGGCAAGAAGTTTTGATGATGGTGGTTGATAGTTTTTCTCCTGAATCATCAGTCATTGTGGCAAGCACAAGTTGAGGAAAACAGGTG
>JBFFVI010000096.1:0-7015 GCA_041570895.1 Gammaproteobacteria bacterium | reverse complement strand
TTTGGCAGCATAATCTCAAATATTGTCTGGTTCTGCTGTTCGTCGGAGAGGTTGAAGGTGCCACGCATCTTGTGTGTGACCAGGTTAAAAAGAATGTTAAGACCAAGACCCGTACCTCCTTCATTCCTGCGCGTGGTGAAAAATGGATCAAATATTTTTCTGCGATTCTCGATTGGGATGCCGCAACCATTATCTGAAAATTTAAGACGTACGCTATCGTCAGCTTGTTCACTGACTTCGATGATGATTGTGCCGCCAGTATTTTCGGAGAAACCATGATGTAAGGCGTTCATGGTGAGGTTGGTTATTACCTGATCCAGTGCACCTGAAAATGTTGTTATATATAGTGTATGTGGACAGTTGAGTGTCATGCTTACTGATTTTATTTTCAGTTCATGTCTGAAACTTATGATGAGGGATTCCAGCTTTTCATGCAGGTTGAAGCGGCTGGTCTCGTCGATGTGTTGATCAACGGCAATCTGTTTAAAGTTTTTTACAAGGTTGGCTGTACGTTGCAGGTGGTGCTGGCTGAGTTCAAGTGTTTCTTTTGCGGGTTTTAGAAATGAAGTTAAATCTTCTTCTGTTATTTCACCGGATAAAAACCTGGCCTCGAGTTCCTCTGCTTTGCTCTTAATATGGGAGATACTGGTTATGCAGATACCGATTGGTGTGTTTATTTCATGTGCGATGCCCGAGACCAGGCCGCCGAGAGCCGCCATTTTTTTAGCCTCGACTAACTGATTCTGGGTGAGATACAGATTTTCCAGGGTTTCTGATAGTTCACGTGTGCGCAGTACCACTTTTTTTTCGAGTTGTTTGTTGGCAAGCTGTAATGAACCTTCAGCGGATTGCCAGCGCTGTGCAAGTAATGCGCGTCCGACCATGTCGGCCAGGTTTGCCAGAAAGCGACCTTCGTCATCAGCCCATTCACGTTCCACATCTGATTCGCATCGCAATAATCCAATTAATTCGCCATCATAACGTATCGGGCAATCTATAACGGACAATGTTGGATCTATGTTGGCATCACTTAGATAGGCGAGCGAGCTGGACTGGTATTCACTCAGGCCGTTACTGATGACGTATCTTGATGATTTGAGGTGCTCGATTAACTCGGGGCATGCGGTATAGTCAACAGCATGGTTAGGATTAGTGAAACTCTCGGATTCGGGTTCGCTGAAGAAGCAGCTGATTTCATGGACGCTGGCATCCATCAACCAGATCGACGTGCTTGAAGCAGCAAGCCCTGATTGTGCGTATTTGACGATGCTGCGCGCTGCACTGAAGATGATGCCATCATCAACTTCTTTTGAAAGTGATACTTTGAGGAGTATATCGTCTAACTCACTCATTCTATATCGGGGAACATCTTCCTTACTGAAGCCATGTCGTCAAAATTCTGTAGAAAAATATCGACAAGTTGCGGGTCAAACTGCTTACCATTCTGGGATTTTATATACTTGATTATCTCGTTATTAGACCAGGCTTTTTTATAGCAACGATCGCTACCTAAGGCGTCAAATACATCTGCCAGAGCGCAGATCCTGGCTGCTATGTGTATCTCTTCTCCTTTCAGGCCAGCCGGATAACCAGTGCCATCCCATCTTTCATGATGTTGGCCTGCAATGGTGGCGGCAAACTGAAGCGTTTTCCGTTCAGACTTTTTCAGCATGTCCTCACCAATTTTCGCATGAGATTTCATGGTTTCCCATTCCACTTCACTATGTTTTCCTGGTTTGTTGAGAATGGCATCCGGGATACTGACTTTACCCACATCATGCAGTGGCGTCGCCAGCTTGATTAACTCAGCCTCTTTCTCATCCATGCCGTACTTCAGGGCGATGATGTGGCATAAGTGTGCGATACGCTTGACGTGGGCTCCGGTTTCTTTGGAGCGTTCTTCAACCGCTTCACTCAGCATGTAAACCACTTCTTTCTGGGTGTTTATAACTTCTTCCTGCATCAGCAGGTTTTCATAACCGATGGCGATATTGGCGGAGTAGATCTCTAGTAATTGTTTGTCCAGAATTGATAATTTGCTGTCGTGAGTTATATACAGCAGGCTTTCATTGCCGTGCGCGGTTTCGTAGTAACCTATAAATGCTCCGGGCAGATGTACGCTGTGTTTTTTTATCAGAGCTTTATTGAAGGCTGAACGAACATACTCGGGTATCTTATCGAGGTCGTCTTCTCCGAGCAGACTGGTCATATCGCCAGTGGCAGCAAGTACTTTGAAAGCGCTTTGGTCCTTAACACTAGTGCAATAGATCGCGCTTTTATCCAGAGTTAGTATGTTTGTTATCTGAGATAATATAGCGGTGGCAAACTGGAGCATAGTGTCAGACTGGAAAATTTCCATGCTTGACTTAATGATTTTCTCCAGGCCGCGGCGACTACTATCCAGTGCACAGATGTCTCTGTATGACCTCAGGCAGGAATAAATAAGTGTATACAGTTTTATATCGGTGAGTTCGGTTTTGTCTTTGTAGTCATCGATATCATAATCACGGATGACACTTGCTTCAGGTGCATGACCGGGCTGGCCAGTACGTAATACGATGCGAGTGTAGCGATTTTTGAGGTCTTCGCGGATATAGCGGGCGACGTTCAGGCCGGCATCGTCTGTTTCCATGACAACATCTAACAGTGCTAGAGCAATATCACTCCTGTTAGCAAGCACCTGCTTGGCTTCTTCACCGCTACGGGCATTTAAAATGTTGAGAGGCATGCCTTCGAAACGAAAATTTTCCAATAGAATATTGGTTAATTCGTGGATATGCTCTTCGTCATCAACAACTAATATCGTCCAGCTGGTTTTATCAGTGTTGTCTTCCGTCTCATCTTGCAACGTTTCTGGCTGGTTAGGCCTGTTGAATAGCGGCTTTCCTGTCATAGATTATATGCCTCAGTGGTGGTTAATCACGTTTTGGAGCTATCTCAATATTACATTAATAAAGAAAGAATAGAGTTGAATTATCTAAAAGTCCAAGATTATTGATTGTTATCATTCCATTTGCTTTTTTACTTTTAAATTGATAATCGTGCGGGATCATGTAGTGATGATCTTAATCTATTGATTTTAAAGTAAATAATAATGCTTTATTGAGTTTTCAGATTTGAAGTCATAACTGGCAAGGCTTGCTTATTTTGTTTGTATCCGTTTGATTTTCTTTTGATTTAGCTTTTCCTTGCTCGGTTACTTCATTCTTTAGTTATATCAGTAAGTTATTGATATACAGTGATGCTGCTTTTTTGATAAGATTGCGCCATTTTCTTGATAACAGGCACCAGGTTTCTGGTGTGACAGTAAGCCAGGGGTTTGAATGTTTTCCAAAGATACAATGATTGAAGGTTATGACGAAGCGCTATGGGCTGCGATGCAGCATGAGGTTAAGCGACAGGAAGAGCATATTGAGCTAATTGCTTCTGAAAATTATGCCAGCCAGCGTGTGATGCAGGCGCAGGGTTCAGTGCTAACCAATAAGTATGCTGAAGGTTATCCGGCGCGCCGCTACTATGGCGGTTGTGAGAATGTCGATGTTGCTGAGCAACTGGCTATTGATCGTGTGAAAAGTCTGTTTGGTGCGGGTTACGCCAATGTGCAGCCGCATTCCGGTTCGCAGGCTAATGCGGCCGTTTATATGGCACTGTGTAAACCTGGCGATACGGTCTTAGGTATGTCTCTGGCTGATGGTGGCCACCTGACACATGGCTCGCATGTTAGTTTTTCAGGAAAGATCTACAATGCAGTTCAATACGGCCTGAACAGTGAAACCGGTATCGTCGATTATGATGAAGTTCAGCGTCTGGCCGATGAGCATAAACCGAAGATGATCGTTGCAGGGTTCTCTGCTTATTCACAGGTGATGGACTGGGACCGTTTCCGTGCGATTGCTGATTCCTGTGGTGCTTATCTTTTTGTTGATATGGCACACGTTGCCGGTTTGATCGCTGCTGGTTTATACCCTAATCCTGTCGGTGTGGCAGATGTTGTTACTTCAACGACACATAAAACCTTACGCGGTCCACGTGGTGGTATTATCCTGGCGGGTGAGGCTTCTTTACTTAAGAATGAAGATCTCGCCAAAAAACTAAACTCTGCCATTTTTCCAGGCACCCAGGGCGGTCCTCTGATGCATGTTATTGCCGCTAAGGCTGTAGCCTTTAAAGAAGCGCAGGAGCCAGAGTTTATTGAGTATCAGAAGCAGGTAATTGTTAACGCTAAGGCGATGGCGAAAGTCGTTCTCGAGCGTGGTTATAAAGTGGTCTCCGGCGGTACCGATAACCATCTGTTCCTGTGGGATCTAACGCCGAAAAGCCTGACCGGTAAGGTAGTCGAAGCTGAGTTAGGTAAAGCGCATATCACGGTAAATAAAAATGCAGTGCCAAATGATCCGCAATCACCGTTTGTTACCAGTGGTATACGTGTTGGCACACCGGCGATGACGACACGTGGATTTAGCGAGCAGGATTCAACAGATCTAGCGACCTGGATGTGTGACATCATCGACAGCATAAAAAATGATGCCGCAGATGCTGCCATCGTTGATAGTGTTCGTGAAAAAGTCACTGCGATCTGTCAGCGCTTACCGGTTTATGAAACCTAGTATATAAGTTAGTTACGAAATTTAATAAAGAGAATACATGTATTGTCCATTTTGTTCGGCGCCTGATACGCGTGTAATAGATTCGCGATTAGCGAATGACGGTGCACAGGTTCGACGTCGGCGTGAATGTGTTTCCTGTAATGAGCGCTTCACTACCTATGAAAGCGCTGAACTGAATATGCCGCGCATCGTCAAGCAGGACGGCAGCCGCATGCCATTCAAGCAGGAGAAGCTCTGTGCGGGTGTGATGCGGGCGCTGGAAAAAAGACCGGTTAGTACCGAGCAGGTAGATGCGGCGCTCAATAACATTACGCATAAGTTACTGGCTGCGGGTGAACGTGAAGTGAGTTCTGCGATGATCGGTAACCTGGTAATGGAAGAGCTTCTGGCTCTGGATCAGGTTGCGTATATACGATTCGCTTCCGTGTATCTTGATTTTTCTGATGTAAACGCATTTCGCGATGCCATAGAAAAAATCGAAAAAACAAAAGCGATAAAAAAGAAACGATAACCATATAAACGTCTACTGAAATTTCTAGTCAGACCCTGAATTGAAAATATGATTAGTAGCGTTGAATATATGCAGCATGCCATAAGGCTTGCTAAAAAAGGTTTGTATACGACAGACCCCAATCCTTCAGTCGGTTGTGTCATCGTAAAAAACGATGAGATCGTCGGTGAGGGCTGGCACCAGCGTGCTGGCGAAGCGCATGCGGAGATCAATGCATTAAAACAGGCAGGTGATAAAGCCAGGGATGCAACGGTTTTTGTTACCCTGGAGCCATGCAGCCATACCGGTAAAACACCACCATGTGCCGATGCTTTAGTCGATGCCGGGGTGAAAAAAGTGATCGTTGCGATGAAGGACCCTAATCCACTGGTCGCAGGCAGTGGCTTAAAGAGATTACACGATGCCGGCATAGAGACGGAAGATGGTCTGCTGGAAGCGCAGGCCCGTGCGTTAAATCCTGGTTTTATTAAACGCATGGAGACTGGACGGCCATTTGTGCGGGTGAAACTGGCGATGAGCCTCGATGGTCGTACCGCCATGGCTTCAGGTGAAAGCCAGTGGATCAGCGGCGCGGCGTCGCGTGCAGATGTGCAGCGTTTACGTGCAGAAAGTTCGGCGATTTTAACGGGTATCGATACCGTGCTGGCAGACAATCCGTCGATGAACGTTCGTGAGACTGAGGGCCAGGTTTTTAGTGGAACTAATGGTGAACTCAGGCAGCCTGTACGTATCGTGCTTGATTCGCAGTTCAGGATGCCAGTGGATGCAAAGATTGCAGCGATGGCTGGGAAATGTATCGTATATACCACAGTGAATGTGGATAACAAAAGCAGCTATCCATTTATAATTGAAACTTGCAATACGCAAGATGGCAAAATAGATCTTCAGTTTTTGATGAAAGATCTGGCGAATAAAGAAATCAACCTGCTTCATGTAGAAGCGGGTTCGGTATTATGTGGTGCTCTTTTAAAAAATGACCTTGTGGATGAAATCATTATTTATATGGCACCACATATTATGGGTAACGATGCAAAGGGGTTGTTTCATTTGCCTGAGTTAGTACATATGAAGGATAGAATTTCACTGACTATAAAAGATGTGAGATCTGTTGGTAATGATATTCGAATTACTGCGCAACCAGAGCGTTGCAGATAGAAAAAATAGAGTAGTTCAAACACGAGGTTATTGATGTCTACAGTTGTTGTTGCGAAAAAAGACGGTAAGGTTTGTATAGCTGCCGATAGTCTCACCAGTTTTGGTGATCTGAGGCTAAGTTCCGTCTATGACGCTGCGCACGATAAAGTGTTGCGCTATGATGAAAACTACCTGGGTATCGTCGGTAGTGCAGCACATCAATTGGTGCTGGAGAGTGTTTTTGCCAGCAAAAAAGTAGTTGATAAAAAAATTGAGATCGATTTTTCATCACGCCTGGCTATCTTCGAGAGTTTCCTTGCCTTGCATCCACTGCTAAAAGAAAAGTATTTCTTAAATGCCAAGGATGAGGATGATGATCCTTATGAATCAACCCAGATCGATGCATTGATCGCAAATCCCTTTGGTATCTTTGGTGTGCATTCGTTACGCGAAGTAACGGAATATAATAAATTCTGGGCGATAGGTTCAGGTGCAGAATATGCGTTAGGTGCGATGTTTGCCGTCTATGAGAGTGCTGCATCTGCAGAAGCGATCGCGCAGGCTGGTGTTGCAGCAGGCGCTGAATTTAATAATGCATCATCGATGCCGTTATCAAGTTATGTGATTGACCTCCACCAGTCAGGGGTGAAATAAAACAAAATGTTTACTGGTATCATCGAAGCAATTGGCCGCATTAAAAAAATCGAACCCGTTGCCGGCGACATGCGCTTGCACGTTGAAGTTGGCTCTCTGGATATGAGTG
>JBFFVI010000095.1:0-7057 GCA_041570895.1 Gammaproteobacteria bacterium | reverse complement strand
TTATCTGTCTGATGCGGCGGTATCAGTGACTGGACAGGAGGGAACAGGTCAAACGGTTTTTTGCGTTCACGGCTGATGGTGGTATTGCCATAAAACTCCGGTGCGTATACCATGCCGAGGCCGGGCAGGTGCAGTTGTAGATAGTCCTCGTCATAGGTGAAACGGCACTCTTTGTCGGTCACATAAAGCCGACCCATACGGTTGGGGGTGCCACCCAGGCGTGTCCAGACAACGGCTTCTCTGTCAGTGCTCATGATGGAAACAGGGTGCCTTCCTGTACTTTATCCGCGACGGGATTGTCTGCGATTAGTTTTAGTTTGAGGCCAACGATCTTCGCCAGTTGTTCCACCGTTTTAAAGCGTAAGCTGGAGTGCTTTTTAGCTCGCGACAGCGTTTCCTGACGAATACCGGCACGGGCAGCGAGTTCACCCTGGCTGATATTCTGTTTTTTAGCTATTTCGATGATCTCGTTAATGATGTCGGATTCAGTCATTGTGATTTATTTGTCATAATAGTGTATTAATAATAGCTCTTTTGATAAAAAAATCAAACCATAATTTATGATATAAAAGTCAATAATAATGAGATAGTGTTATATTTTGATTTTTAAATCAAAATATAGGGGCATTTTTTAATACTGAGATACCGTCACAAGGAAATGCTTTCTCATCCCTGTTTGCTTAAAATGGCAATTATGAAAAAATTTTGACTCGACAAGGAGTCAAATCATGACAATTAACTGCTGGAGATAAATGGATAGTCGCTCTTATAAAAGCATTAACATCATATTAGAAATAACGGGTTAAGTTTTCCTCGTTAACCTGCCTTTCTGTAGCAGTTCAAACTCTGGTGGTGGCATTGTTCTCTAATAGTGTCGGTGGCACGGTAACCGATCTGCAGGGCAGTGTCTCGTTACGAAATAAGGCTACTGATTTATTAACATTGAGCAGTTCAGGTAGTTTCAGCTTTAACGATAAGCTGTGTAACGGTACGAGTAATGCCGGGATGAGGCAAGCATTAAAGAGCAAACGCTGTAGCTCCCGGCTCGGGTTAAACCACCTGAGGCTGGCAGTTTTCAGGCGCAGGTGATAACCAGTCCGCGTCAGATTTATTCTTTACCACGGACAAATTATGCCGCGATTGTTATTGAAAACAATCTAGTGGACGGAGGCCGATGGCGTCGTATTGATAGCTAGTAGATGCACTACTTCTCAAGCAACTCGGCTTCCATCGATAGATACACCTGGTAGGCATTGATACGGTTGCCTTCATCAAAGGCAGGTAAGTCCTTAAATTCTGACCAGTCAGCAGCAGCATATACTTCATCAAAAGGAGTAAAGTCTTCAACTCCGGCCCCCATCACTTTTCGAAGATAAGCCAGGTAACGCCGGGTTAATGAGATGGTGTTTTCAGGATCGCTTGATGCTGGTCCATGACCGGGAATGAGAGCAGTGATTCCCTCGGTTTCCAGTTTGGTCAATGTTTCCAGCCATTTTTTAGAATCCGCATTGCCGACGAACGGGATACGCTGCTGAAAAATGATGTCGCCTGAAAATAAAACTTTGTCCGGTTCGACCAGCATGGTGAGGTCTCCATCGGAATGTGCCTTGCCCATGAAATTGATGGTGAAGGTTAAACCGCCCAGAGTGAAATGGGTTGATTGTTCTACCGTGGTATCGGGTAATACTAGATGTGTGTTTTCATTCACCCAGGGATCAAGTGAGAACTGACGTTCTTGCAGGCGTTCTTTCGCTGCATCGGACTGGATGTATTTCTGCGCACCGTATGGCGCGATGATCTCAGCACCTAACTCTTCGAAAACCTGTAGCCCATAAATATGGTCTGCATGAAAATGGCTGACAACGACTTTTTTAACCGGTTGTTTAGTCACTTCGCTAATTTTATCCAGTAGTTTTTTTGCCAGCGAAGGTGTGCCAAGGGAATCGAATACAACAACACCGTCTTCAGTAACAACAAAACCCGCATTAGAGATAAATCCTTCATTATCTGTGGCGATACCAGCAGCGCCTTCCACATAATAAACATGTTCAGAGACTTTTTTAACGACCATCTCAACAGAACTGGGAGGATATTCCTGAGTAGCAAATAGCGACTGGCTGAAAAGGCAAAAGATGCAGGCTGAGAGTTTCGCTAGTCGTTTTGTTTTATTGCATGTAAGCATGGTTTTCCTCATGTTGCAGACGAATAATTTCAGCATCACCCATGGGTATTATTTCGATGAAACCGTGAATATCTTTTGGCGCGTAGCCCTGACTCTGGGCGGCGATTTTACACATTTTGATCGTCAGAGCCTCACTTTCAACCAGGCTTTGCGCACGTTGCATCAGTGATTTGTATTTACTGTAATTTTCGATGGCAAAGAAGCTGAGTTCTGGTCCATGCAATACCAGCACGATGGATTGATCAAACGGGTCAGCACCGGTGATTGTGCTCAGGTAGCTGGCACGGTCCAGCACGCTTTCAACCGCTGCGACGGTTTTTACATGTACGTCATAAACCACTTTTTGTGGTTTATATTCTGTGGCTGTGACACTCGCACTTTTCCACGGAGATATGTTTTCTGCTAATACCGGGGTATTGATGATAGATAAGGGTATTAATAACCATAACAATGGTTTAACCATAGGTCTGTTCCTGAAAGAAAAAAATAAAAATAATAGGGGATAATACATTAAAGTATTAGACGCTTAACGCTAAAATATATTCACTGAAAAAATATGACGGGCATAAAAAAGCAGCGTGAGTAACCAGCTCACGCTGCTGGCCACCCCCCAGGAGAGAGAGGATAGCGGAGGCATTCGTCGCAGGAACTATGAAAACCTACGACGCGTACATATTAATATCAGGAAGTTTTTTTAACTTGATTCACATCAATAAAACAGTTTTATTTGGTATTAAATGTCTATTGATATTGTTTGATCAGCTGTTCTTTTTGCAGTTTGCTTAAACTTTTGATGGCATATTCGCGTTTACAGGCTTCGGAGCGAGATGCCGAAGATTCATGATAGACCAGCTTGACCGGTCTTCTGGCCTGAGTGTATTTGGCTCCGTTTTTATCGATACCATTGTGCTGCTCTAAACGTTTATCGACATCCAGTGCTACGCCGGTATACAGGCTGTCATCAGCGCAGCGCAGGATGTAAACAAACCATGGCTTGTCAGCGGTCAAAACAGTGTTGTTAGATGTTGTCCAGTTTGCGCATCGATGCCGGCAGCAGTTTCATATCAACTAATGCAGTAATAAACGCCTTTGAGAAACTGGCTTCATCTTCATAGACCAGTTTGTAATACTGTATCTTCATGGTTAAGGCACTGCCAAAAATGATTGAGATAAAGGTCAATATCGAACCTAAAGCCAGCGTCGACATACCGGTGATTCCCTGACCGATGGTGCAGCCCAGTGCCAGTACACCGCCGAAACCCATCAGGATGGCACCGAAGAAGTGATTTAGAAAATCTTTGAAATCGACAAACCATTCGATCCGAAATGACTTGCTGATCAATGACCATAATAGCGAGCCCAGAATAACGCCAAAAACAGAGACCAGGCCAAAGGTTAACAGTGCCGGGTTAAAGCTGTCTTTAACATAACCAAAACTTTGCCCGATAGGGTTAATAAAGGTAAAGGACTGTGGGCTGAGCGTACGACCTGTTGCAGGTTTACCTTCGTTATCCTCTGCCAGCATATCCCACTCGGCGTAATAGTCACTTAGTGAGTACTGGCTGTCTTCAGCGCTAACAGTGATATTACTGCTCATGTACCAGGCAGTAACGATGATCAAACCAATGGCTATGCCAGCCAGAATATTATCCTTATTAGTGCGAAAATCTGCTGCTTTGAAAATATAGAACAGCATGCCGGAGGCAACGACTAAACCAGCCACTATTCGCATCGGCTGTGTGTTCTCGCTGCCACCGAGCATCGCACCTATATCCTGTTTTGTGTCCAGTGAGATCGCTAAAGGATTCACCCAGTCATAAAATAACGCGCTGTATAATGTCTTGTCGCTATCAGGGAAGGGGTTGGTCATATAATAAGCAATGATGGCGATAATGATAAATACCATGATGGATTTAATGTTGCCGCCACCGATGCGAATCAGTGTTTTGTTGCCGCAACCACTGGCGAAGGTCATCCCGATACCAAATAAAAAACCGCCAAGAATATTTTCTATATAGATTAATGAACTATCCCGGTAAGGAGGAAAGGTGTCACTCACCTCTACCAGTTCCATATATTCAAAGACACTGACACCGATGGTGGCTACAGCTATGGCCAGTAACCAGGCTCGGAAGCGACCAAAGTCACTCATATTAACCATGTCGGATACTGCGCCCATGGTACAGAAATTTGTTTTGTTGACTACCACACCCAGAACAACCGAGAGGATGAATGTGGACCATAAAAAGAATGAGAGACTTTCAGCGAAAGATTCAAAAACCATAAAGCTACCTATCGTGGAGTAGTGTTAGTTTAAAAAGCTAATCCGTAGCATGTGTTAATGTTGAAAACATCGCAACAGTATAACAAAGATGGTCAATTTATCCCTTGTCGCAAGGGATTTCAAGGAGACTTTTGAGCAATGCGTGTATTCTCAATCACTGTACAGCGGTTTTAGTGTCGATGGCGGTGCCTTTGTTTCCTGCACTTTTAGAGTTTTCTCGATATTAAACGCAAGCAGCAGATCCTTGCCATGCCAGGCATGTTTTTCTGCACTGTAGATAGATTCATTTAAGCGGCGGATCTGCTGCGCCAGCTGTGTACTGCAGTGTTCAGTAATCTGCGTTAAATTGGTGATGGTGTCGTCGTGGTAGGCTAACCGTGCCCATCTGATCAGTGATTCGATTGTCTGGTTGGCATCATTCTTTTTAGCGTTTTTTTCAACCGCAGCGATAGCCGCTTTATCTGACATGCTGGCGGCCTGTTTGTCTATTTTACTCTGCCTGCTATCGGCACCGGACTTTCTGGAGAATAAGATCAGCGTGGCTAACCAGGCGAATGCAAAAAACAGAGCTAACCATCTCCAGTAAGGCTCGCTGGCGATAACAGGTGATAGCGGCGCTGGGGCTATGTTGTTTATCGGTGCATCTGCCTGGCTAACAGGCGTATCGCTCACGCCAGGTGTTGGCGCTGGCATAGTGGTTTGACTGGCCTTGCCTGTAATCGTCAATACAGCCGGAGGAAGACTTGCCAGTTCTTCTTTGTTTGTTTTTGTATTCCACCATGGCAGTTTTATCTCCGGCAATATGTAGGTGCCGGCACTAGCGGGTATCAGCGCCACCTTGATCTGTTTAAGCCCGGTTATTCCCTCACTGCCGGGTCTGTTTTCTATCACAGAATTATCCGGGTATTGTTTTAAGCCATCGACATCATCAAACTTCAGATCCGGCAACTGCACACCCGTGAGGCCCTCTGCGGCAATCGTTATGGTGCGGGTGACAGGTTCACCAGCTTTTAAGTTTTGAATATCCTCAGACCATTCTTCGATCAGTTGAAAATTGCTGGCAGGAAACCAGTCTTGCAGGTTGATCGATGTGGGGTTGGGCTTGATCTGGATTTCGACGGCTTTACTGCGCAAGCGTTTCAATTGACCGCTCATACGGAACTGGTCGAAGATGGTCCGCGGCTGCGTGGCATTAACGCGGCCTTCAAAAGTCAGAGGGTCAATTTTCAAAACACCGCTTTTTTGCGGGAAGATGGCATAACGGCGTTCAAAGACTTCGTACTGGATACCGTTACGCGTCGTCTGGTAATTATCTTCAGAGATTTTTTCGATGATCGCATCAGGGTCACTGGTTACCGGCTCGGATAACGAAGCATTAGCAATGCTTACCGTACGCAGCAGGCGGATGGTGTAGATGAGCTGTGACTGTACCCAGGCTGTTTTAGTGTCGACCGAGCTTTCGAGAAAAATGGATGCGGGTACGGTTGCCTGTCCCTGGCCTTTGGGAGCGAGACTATTGGGTGAGGTGCTGTTGCTTATTTTTATCTGTATCGCGGGGCTGAGGTCTTTGCCAAACCTGATCGGTGGAATGGTAAAGGTGCCAATATCTTTTGCGATAACGGCCAGGTCCCAGGTTTTTTTCAGGCTCCAGTTACCATTGACCGAACGCATGTTGGTACTCTGACTGCTGCTCAGTACATCAAAATTCTGGTATATCGGAGAGAAATCCGGATCGCCGTCAACACTGCTGTCAGCTTCATATATCAGGTGGAATGAATCGTCCAGCGCCACCGGATTGCGACTGGTTGAGACGGTGATATTGGCGGCAAGAGCCGCTGCGTTGAAAGTCAAGCAGGCCACTGCAGTCAGCAGTAGTAGAGCCTGGCGAATTAAAGATAGCTTAGGTGTCGTATTCATTACCATGGTTCATCGTCGTCGTTTTGATTTGGTATTTGTTTATACTGATATAAAAATTTACGTCTTAACAGACCACCGGGATCGTCAGGAATTCGTTTTAGCCATTGCTCGGTGGCTTTCTCTTCTTCGGTGATGGAGGCTTCCAGTGGATTTATTTCTATTTCTTCTGGTTTGTCGTCTGAGTCTTTATTTTCAACCTCGGTTTTCTCCTGGCTCTGCTTTTCTTCAGCATCATCCTGTTTGTCCTGTTGCTGCTGGTCTTTTTCATACTGGCTTTGTTCATCCTGCTGTTGCTGCTTCTCAGCTTCGGCATCACGTTGTTTGAGTTCCTGCTCTTGTTCTTGCTGTTGCTGATTCTCGTCTGCCTTGCTGTCTTCAGACGGTTGTTGTGATTGTTCACCTTGTTGCTGCTGGTCCTCGTCATTCTGCGATGAGGAATCCTGCTGCGCTGAATCATCTTGCTCCGAATCTTGCTGCTCAGCTTGCTGTTGATCAGATTTTTCCTGCTCAGACTGGTTTTCGTCTGATTGTTCCTGGTCCGACTCGTCCTGTGACGAATCCTGCTGCTGCGAATTTTGCTGTTGTTGCTGAAGTGCTTTTTTCACCTGTTCGCGATTGTATTTTGCATCTTCATTGGTTTCATCAAGCTCGATGGCTCTGTCATACGCTTTGAT
>JBFFVI010000094.1:0-7156 GCA_041570895.1 Gammaproteobacteria bacterium | reverse complement strand
GGGCAACAGGGTCGCTGCTATCCACTTTTACCAGGGAGCTGTATGGCCGGTAATTTTCCAGCAACTGTAAAGACACATCCTGCTTAATACCGGCGAACAGGGACATACGCGCGATCAGTTCACGTTCCGCTTCCAGGTCGCCAGGCAGAGAGACCCAGATAAATTCATCGCCGTATTCACCACGTACAACTCGTTCGATTCGTGAGTGCGCTATATATAAACGTGTTTTATTATCATTATCAAACTTCTCCAGGCGAACACGAAACTTGTCTTTTTGATCTGGCTGGAATTTCTGAAATATCGATTTGAAGTAATTCGAGTCGGCATCTAAACGTTCGGTCCATTCAGTTTCCATGTAACCGAGCAAAGGTCTCGCCTCGACCACTTCGATACCTTCTGATTCCCAGAACTCGAGCAATCGGGGCCAGACTTGCTCAACGTTATTGTCGACTTCGATCCAGCTATTACCTGCATAGTTCACCACGCGCACGCCTTCAAATTTTGGCGTTATCACGGTTTCCAGTTTGTTATTGTCGCGAAAACGCTGCAGCGCTTCTTCCGTTGGTTTCGGAACAATAAGCTGTCCAGCTGTCTCAGGTTCGGTTAGATCAGGTGGCACTTCCAGGTTTTTATAATACTCGGCGCCCTGATAAACCGGCCGCTCATGACTGCAGGAGGTAATTACCAGTAAAATTACCATGCTGCTTAACCAGTTCATCGTTGCCTTTGGGGATTTCATTAATTTCATTAAGCTAATACTCCAGCCTGCTGCATCGCTTCACGCAGTGGCTGATGGTGTTCTTCTGCAAGGGTTACCAAAGGTAGACGTATACCCGGTGGAATAAGTTTCATTTCAGACAATGCCCATTTTACCGGTATTGGGCTGGACTCGAGGAACAGCCGGGTATGCAGGCCGGTTAATGGCTGATTTAAAGACTCGGCTAATTCACGGTCACCCGCAAGGGCTGCGGCACACATCGCTGCCATCGCTTTTGGCGCAACGTTGTTGGTTACAGAGATAACCCCATGGCCACCACGCAGCATAAATTCGGTACCGGTCTCATCATCGCCACTATATAGCGAAAAATCTGCACCCGCTAACAAAGCCTGTGTTTCAGCCAGGCGATCCATATTACCAGTGGCATCTTTAAGTCCTATGATGTTATCTATTTCAGAAAGTTGTTTAACGGTCGCTGGCAACATATCACAGGCGGTGCGACCGGGCACATTATATAAAATCTGAGGAATATCAACCGCTTCAGCAATTTTTTTATGGTGCAGATAGAGGCCTCGCTGCGGCGGTTTATTATAATAAGGCGTTACCAGCAAAGCCGCATCAGCACCACCGCGCTGCGCGCAGCGTGTCAATTCAATCGCTTCTGATGTTGAATTGGCGCCGGTACCGGCAATCACAGGTATACGGCCTTTGACCATCTCGACGGTACGGGCCATCACATCACAATGTTCATCCATATCCAGTGTCGCTGATTCACCGGTAGTGCCCATTGTCACGATGGCAGAGGTGTTGTTTTCTATATGAAATTCAACCAGATCGGCCAGACTTTGATAGTCGACGCTGCCGTCGATCTGCATCGGTGTGACCAACGCGACCATACTGCCGCCAAACATGCCGCTTTTATACATCATTAGCCCCGAAAAAATAAGTCGCACAGTTAATCAATATTTCACTCTTTTTTCAATGATTTATATTGATAATTGCGAATAATTTACTAATATTTATATTCGCTGAAATTGGTATTTTTGCATGGCATTTAGCTGGTATTTGCAAATGCCTTGCTATACTAAGTCTATATACACTATAAACTATTTGGTAACGATTACAGACACTATACAGTTTGGATACACAATTGAACAAAACTCAACAACTAGAACGTCGAACTAATAACCGCATCCCCTTCGTTGCAGAGATCCTGATGCAATGTGGCAACGAGGAATGGAGTTGTAACCTGCTCGATATCTCACTTAAGGGCATGCTGGTTGAACCACCCGACAATCTTGATATCAACCTCAACAACCCCTGTGGCATGGCACTGTTCCTGGGTGAAAACATCTCTATTCATGCCAGGGTGAACATCACCCGCAGCACTAATGGCAACTGGGGACTGAAATGGTTACAGATCGATGCCAATAGCCTGCAGCATCTTCGACGCCTGATCGAACTAAACTCAGACGACCCGACCATGCTAACACGCGAATTATCCGAACTTAGCTAACAGCAGCTACTAGCCTTCATTCTCTGATTCTCTGTCAAGCCTTTTTGTTTCAGGCATTTTTGTTTACACTGTAGTCCCTGATTCTCAGCACAGCAGTTTAAAAAAATCATGACAACAAAACTTGTAATATCTGCTCTCGGCGCAGACCGCCCTGGCATCGTCGATAAACTCAGTAATATTATTTATGACCTTGGGCTAAATATTGAAGACAGCCGTATGAGTGTTCTCGGTGGTGAATTCGCAATCTTATTACTCATCAGTGGCGAACAATCAGCCATCGATGCGCTACAGGCACAGGCAGCTGAGATCGAACAGGCATTACAGATGAGCCTGTTATTAAAACCCACGACTGAATCAAAAACTGGAGACAATACAATACCTTATTCGGTAGAAGTTGCGGCACTGGATAATCCCGGTATCGTACGCAATATCGCCAGTTTCTTTTCCCGCCAGAACATCAATATCGTCAATCTGCAAACAGAAAAATACTCAGCGCCACACACCGGCTCACCGATGTTTGCCCTGCATATGACCATAGGTGTTTCTGCTGATATCAGTATCGCAAAATTACGCGAGGCTTTCATGAGCTTTTGCGACGAGCTAAACCTCGACGCTGAACTTAAGAACATATAAAACCCCCATCATCAGGAAAACAACATGGTAACCATTGGTAAAAAAGTAAAAAACTTTTCATGTCCTGCAACTGGCGATAAAAACATCAGCCTGAAAGAGCTCGCCGGCAAAAAAGTGGTGCTCTATTTTTACCCGAAAGATAGCACCCCCGGCTGCACTACCGAAGGCCAGAACTTCCGAGATGCAAAAGCTAAATTTACTCGTCAGAACACCATCATTTTTGGTGTTTCGCGTGACAGCATGAAAAGACACGAGAATTTCAAGGCAAAGCAGGCATTTAATTTTGACCTGCTCTCCGATGAAGATGAATCGTTATGCAAACAGTTCGATGTCATCAAACTAAAAAAACTTTATGGCAAAGAGTACATGGGCATTGAGCGCAGTACCTTTTTGATTGGCGAGGATGGCAAGCTACTCGAAGAATGGCGCGGCGTGAAAGTCAAAGGTCATGTCGATGAAGTACTGGCTGCATGCAAGGCGCATAAATAACCCTGGTGGCCACTCCTTCAAAAACATAATGCCTGTGAGTTTCAAACCCTATATCGCATTATGGCCTGTCAGCTGGGCAGCCGCATTCCTCATCGTCTTCATCTGGTCTGCTATCGAACCCAAAGATTACCCCACATGGGTACTCGAAGTTGCGCCTGCGGCCATCGGTTTTATCGTCCTGGCTTTTACACGGAAAAGCTTTCCGCTGACGACATTATGCTATCTACTCATCCTGCTGTTCTCCTGGATATTGATGATCGGCGGCCACTATACATATGCCGAGGTGCCTTTATTTGATACCATCAAGGAAATATTTGACCAGTCGCGAAACAATTTCGATAAACTGGCGCATTTCATACAGGGTTTTGTACCCGCAATCATATGCCGTGAGATCATCATTCGCCTGAACCTGGTCAATGGCGATTATTTCAGGCACTTTTTTACCCTGTGTTTCTGTCTCGCGCTAAGTGCATGTTACGAACTGCTGGAGTGGTGGGTGGCATTGATCAGCGAGGATGCTGCAGAGGCTTTTCTCGGTACTCAAGGGTACGTATGGGATACACAGTCTGACATGGCATGGGCATTGTTTGGCGCCAGCTGTGCATTATTACTGCTCAGCAGATATCACAACAAACAGATCGATCAATTACAAATGCAAAATTCATAAGCGAAAAAAATTTATCAAAAGCAAAGATGCTGCGCCTGGAATCCATTGAAAGCATGTTGACTGAATCCGGTAGTCAAGGTTTTTTTAGTCCATAATTCGGGGTAAAGACTGCGGCCTGCTGTTCACTAACGGCAACAGCACGACGAAAAAATTCTGCCTCACCAGTACACTCGGTAAATATTTTGAACGCTTGAGCTGCAATTACTTCTTTGGTCTGCATGCCCCGGCTCAAGCTTCGATGGTTTCAATGCACACAAACAGCTGCTCCAAGGTTATAATAAACTTCATCTTGCCAAGCAGGATAACTGGAAAAAATTAATGGCGTCTCTAAAAATAACAACTAGTTCATCTGCTGGAAATCGTGGAACAAGATTCCGTTCCTACACGCTGCAGTGACTGTAACAACGGATCTGTAAACCACGAAGAAGATAATTTCGATTATAACCAGACACTGATGAACAGAATGCCAATATCCTGTAATCCACTATTGAGCCGTGCTTAAGGTTCTTTCGAGACTAATATTAAAACTCCTCGGCTGGCATGTCGATGTGACCCTGCCCAAAGAAAAAAAGTTTGTCATGATCGGCGCGCCACACACCACAAACTGGGATCTGCCTATCGGCTTACTCTGTTTCTGGTCTGTTCCGGTACGCATTACCTGGGTTGCTAAGAAACAGTTATTCGTCGGACCTTTTAATTATTTTTTTCGCGCACTCGGTGGTATACCCGTAGATAGATCCGTTCATACTGGTTTTATCGAACAGATCGCCCAGCAATTTAATCAGCGGGAAGAGATGATTTTTGGGCTTACCCCGGAAGGCACCCGTTCAAGAACGGAGTATTGGAAAACCGGTTTTTATTACATCGCGTTGAAAGCAAAAGTACCTATCTGTTGCGCTTATGTCGATTTCCCCAGCCGTACTGTTGGCTTCGGAAAAATGATCATGCCTAGCGGCGATATCAACAAAGATTTCGAACAGATAAAATTATTTTACCAGGACAAAAAGGGCAAATACCCAGAAAAGCAGGGACCGGTAAGAATCAAACCGCGCCAGCAGACTTCCGATCAAGAACATCACTGAGCATCTGATTATCGCTGCTGGTATTGATTCATCATTTCCTGAGTGCGGCGCATCTGCTGCATCATCTCAGGCGTTAACTGGCCTGACTGCTGCATCTGCCTCATCATCTGCTGCATCCGGAGCTGCTGATTTCGATTATCATTTCTCTGCACCTGCTGCGCCGCTGCCATATTATTTGATGCTGCATTCATCTGCTCCTGCATGGTCACGGTTTTATATGACGCAGGAATAACAAAAGTATTCGCCGGCAAAGCGACATCGGTTCTGATGCTTTTTATCTGCGTATCGATCCGACCATTTTTTTCTGTACGCATCGGTACGCCGATAGTTGAAACGTGATCACTCAGTTTCATATCAGCCAGCGTGCAGTCATCGATCATAGCTGCCAGCCCGCCTAGAACTGCACTCTGTTGTGCCATCATCGTTTCCATAGCCGACATCAACTGCTTGATGCCTCTCGCCTGGTAGGCCTGTTTTGAGCCATAGATAACACCGCATGTTTTGCCATTCGCACTATAACTGTACTTCTGTGTTGTATAGCCAGCAATAACTTGCCCGGGACCCAGATTATTTATCGAGGTTCGTAGCGTGGGGAAACTATTGCCTGTCGCCTTAACATCAGCATTGAGCAACATCACCTGCCGCTTTTGCGGATCAACGACCCTGACGCTATGATTATTATAATTAACGATGACGTACTCCGATGCTGAGATATTGATCCGTGCCTGCTGGCCATCCGTCATAACACGTGTCAATTCACCCTGATTCTGTATCTCCACGACGGTACCTGCCTGTATTGCCATCGAGCACAAGAGAAGGACAACAGCGCTAACCTGATTCACTTTATTCATTGATAACCCCTAAATTTTTTCGAATTATACTGACTTAATCGCGATTTAGAAGTATTCGTCCATTCCAACTATCACCTCCGGTATAGACAACTACCTCCTTTTACATATGCAAATCTATATGAGAATCATTTGCATTTGCATTTACGCTATGTATAATACGCCACAGATAGTTACTCATTACAGTCATTACGCCCTAACGGCGATTACTGATCATTATTAACATATATTTGTTCGGAGAACACCGTGTCACATACATCTATAGCAAAAAGCGCATTGGTTGGCGCCATCACCTTCGCCCTGTCACAACCCGTACTCGCGGTAACCGATGAAGAGTTTAAGGCCCTGCAGGAGCAGTTTAACCAATTGGCTGATCTGGTCGAAGAAAACAGCAAGAAAAGTACTAGCCATACCACAGTAGGCGGCTATGGTGAACTGCACTACAATAACCTGAGTGACGGGCACGGCGACGATACAAAAATGCTGGATTTTCACCGTTTTGTATTGTTTGTGAACCATGAGTTTAATGACGACATTCGGCTATTCACTGAAATAGAGATCGAGCACTCGCTCGCCGGTGATGGCAAGCCCGGTGAAGTCGAAGTCGAACAAGCTTATGTCCAGTTCGACATCGGTGAAAACACCAACATCAATGGCGGTGTATTCCTTATGCCTGTCGGCATTCTGAACGAGACCCACGAACCCCCTACTTTCTATGGTGTAGAACGCAATCCGATTGAAAAGAACATCATTCCAACGACCTGGTGGGAAGGCGGTGCGATGCTGTCCGGTCATTATGATTCGGGTTTCAGTTACGATCTGGCACTGACCAGTGGTCTTGACGGAGGCACCAGCGTCCGTGATGGCCGCCAAAAAGTCGCAAAGGCGACGGCAAACAACCTGGCGGCTACTGCTCGCGTGAAGTACACCGGAACTCGCGGTCTGGAACTGGCAGCGACTGCGCAGTACCAGGACGACATGAACCAGGACACAAGTGATGACATAGGCAGTGCGACTATGATCGAAACGCATGCACGCTGGAACATCGCCGATTTCACCATAACCGGCCTGTATGCACGGTGGGATATCGATGTCGCAGCTACTGCTCCACAGGCGGACAAAGACAAGGAAACACAGGACGGCGCTTACATCGAAGCTTCATACAAACTTCATCCTGAATGGGGAATATTTGTCCGTCAGAAT
>JBFFVI010000093.1:0-7178 GCA_041570895.1 Gammaproteobacteria bacterium | reverse complement strand
GCAGATCGAGATCAAGCTGAATTGCGGCACTATCTCGATCCGTATGCGCCTCTGTTGTATCGGCTGTTCAGTCAGGTGGCCGAGCAGGCAGGCGATGGTTTAAACCAGGTTCACCTGTGTGGGGTACTGGCGCAGGTGCAGGGCGTCTTACCGGTATTACTGGGTCTGGGTTATCGTCACTTTTCAGTGGATGCACCTTTTATTCCGCATCTCGCAAAGCGCGTATCAACTATCAGTATGCTGAATTGTGAAAAACTGGCATCACGGGTAGTTGCTGCAGATACTACTCAGCAGGTTCTGGAACTACTGCAGCTGACAACAGACCGGCATGCGCCGTTTTTATATTTAAAAAATGACCATTAAAGGGAGTCTGCCCCCTTTAATTTTGAGATGACGCCGTTTTGATAAAGGCGTTGTTACCATCCGGGGTGATCAGTTGGTGGCGAGGTCGTAGCGGCGGGTTCTGAATTTCTCTCCGAAGTGCGCATAAACTTCGTCAACGGTGCGCGGGGCACAGGTCCTGGGGTGGAAGATGTCATGGTTACTGCTTGCCGCCCTGGGGAATATTTCCACGGCATGCGCGTTGGGACTTTGTTCCAGTGATTGTAAAAAAGTGATGGCCTCGTCGGTACCCAGGAAGTGGGTCAGGTAGAGATCGGTCTCTGTGGGTTCACGATCGAACCAGTAAGCAAGTATTTGCTGATTATCACGTACCGTTTCCGCGGCCATTATTGCCGATATACGGGGATTCTTACGCAGCGCAAGCAGGTGCTGGTACATCGATTCGTCGCGCACCGTGGGTCGCTGGTGCCCGTACCTTGTTTCGTAGTACTCAATGTTCGCTGCATACTCGGCAACAAGACCATACTTTGCGCCATGCGTCTTGATGGTATTCAACCAGGTGTCGTGGGTAAACTGGTATATGCCGGTCGCGGACGAGGTTGCCGCCTCACTTGCGGGATCGAAGTTGCTTTCAGTGGCGGCCAGCTTCATCAGGTATGAGAAATTCACCCCGGTACGCACACTACTCAGGCGGATGGCAGCAACGATACCATGGTCAATTCCGAACCTGGCGGCATCACTGCTGGCAAGGTTTGCATAGTTCGCTATGATAACAGCAAGTTCGGAATCCTTTAGCTGTTTGGCTGAATCCGGCAGGTACAGGGCGCGAAACTCTGCGATGGCCTGCCGGGTATGCAGCCCCTTGAAACCATCTGCTTCTCCAATGTCAAAGCCAAGTGTCAGCAGGTTTTCCTGCTGTTCCTTTACCAGTGGATCAAAGGCGTAATAGCGCTTTTTGGCTTCTGGCTCCGGCATCACCAGCAACGGCCCCCATTGCTGCTGAGTAGCTTGTATTGCGATGGCCAAACGGGTTTTCTCTTTAACGGGTCTTGATGGCTTCGTATTGCTGCTTGCGGACGGTTTATCACCGCGTACAATTTGCCCGGTCTCCAGTGCACTCATTGCTGATTCTTCAAGTTGATTGTTCTTTACATTGCTCTGTGCGTTGTGGAAAACACTGGCGGAGAGTAGGGATGCAACAGCCATAATGCTTACAGCGGCTAGCGTTGTGTGGCGCCACTGGCCTGTCGATCTTGTTTTTGTCAACGATGACTTGAGGGCACGCAGCTCTTGTTGAATATTGTCACGTTCAGCTTCTGCTTCTGCAAGTCGCAGACTCAGCAGTTCGAGTTCTAGTTTATTGATTTCAATTTTGTCTTGCATTTCATTTTAACCTTATTCAATTCAAACGACGCCCATCCCGGGAGGCGTGGTCACATGGCCATACCCTTTGGCATTATCGACCGGTAACACGTGACTTATATAATTACTTATGCAAATAACGTACTAACTTTTTACTATTTCATATATTTCAGTTAGTTATGTGCCTTTCCTAATATTAAAATTAAGTAATACTGTAAAATTATGTGTCGGTTGTATCGACTTTTTTACAGTTGCAGGTATGCGATTAAATATTTGGGATCAGAAAAATTAAAGGGGTCGGGATTTCGGGGACAGTATACTGATTAAAGAATTAGGTATACTGTCGCCAGAATTCCAGTATTCATAGGCTTGATAGCACTAACGCTGGCAGCAACATGATGCTTTATAATGAACTTTTATACAGTTAAAAAAGTATTTCTATGAAATATGATCTTTCCGTTTTAAAACAGATAATAATCTCCGCTGCACGCGATGAACTGCTGCCGAGCTTTGCCGATGTACAGCATAGCTTCAAGGCGGATGGCAGCTTTGTTACTGAAGCAGACCTAGCGGTGCAGGCGCGTATTACGCATGAGTTGAAAAAACATTACCCGGATACCGCGCTGCTGGGTGAAGAGATGACAGCGGATGAACACAGTGAACTGTTAAATAATAGTGATTCGCTGTGGTGTCTTGATCCGCTGGATGGCACCAGTAACTTTGCCGTGGGTGCACCATACTATGCGATATCGCTGGCCTTAATCGAGCGAGGCGTAGTGACGCTAGGCATTGTGTATGACCCAAATCGTGATGAGTGTTTTGTGGCTATTCGTGGCCAGGGGGCTTTTCTTAATGATGAACCGCTGACGGTCAAGCCGGTTACTCTGCCGCTTTCGAAATGTACCGCGCTGATCGATTTCAAGCGTCTGCCAGCGCGCCTTGCGATGGATCTGGTAGCTCAGCGGCCCTATGCATCGCAGCGCAGCTATGGCTCCGTCGCACTGGACTGGTGCTGGATGGCGGCGTCACGTTTTCATGTTTATTTGCATGGTGCGTCCAACCTGTGGGATTACTCGGCAGGACTACTAATCTTCACTGAGGCGGGCGGTTATTCTTCCACCCTGGAAGGGGATGAGATCTACATCAATGAGCTCAGCAAGCGCTCCTCGGTAGGTGCGCTGGATCAGGCGACTTTTGATCAGTGGACTGCCTGGCTGCGTGAGCATTTAGATTAAAGGGGTCTGACCTCTTTGGTAAGTCCCCGTTATTATTTGAGAAGGCCTTTTTCTTCTAGTCTGGCAATGATGTCATTGATATATTTATCATTCATCATCAAGTTATCGAGTTCCTTTGTACTTTCGCATTCAGTACCAAATTTATC
This sequence comes from Gammaproteobacteria bacterium, assembly GCA_041570895.1. Lineage (GTDB taxonomy): Bacteria > Pseudomonadota > Gammaproteobacteria > SZUA-229 > SZUA-229. The sequence goes on along the minus strand of JBFFVI010000093.1, from coordinate 4,093 downwards.
AAATAGATGAGCGGGTTCTGCGCGGCTAGTCTCAAACTCTGTCCAATAGTCCCTTATCAATTGCAAACATTCTTGTGTACTCAGGTATTTGACATTATCTGCAGCCTGTACGGGAGCTGCCAGCAACAGGATTAATATGGGTAAATATTTCATGGGAGCGAACCATTTAGTGAATTGGAAAGAATTTGGTCGCATTTAGGGCAGGCAATTTTATATGGAAATCAGGCGAGTATCCAGAATCAAAAGGGATATAACCCTATAAAAACTAGTAATAATGGCCTGGAATGGTCATTTCTTAACCATATATGAACTGTGGTGGATCAATTCCACCGTGCCATTGACCTGATCTTTTACAATATAAGAAACACATGGCTTTACTGTAGAATACGTTTTCTTCATTCAACCTCTATAACCCCGTGATTAAAGCTTTTCTCCTGACACGTCAATCATTCGACACCCGCACCGGCGTTCAGCTGGTGTTCTGGTTTCACAGCGAAGCCGGGCCGCTGAAAGTAATTGTTAATGGTCAGCAGGTAGTCTTCTTTATCCGACAACAGGATATGCCACAGGCGAAAGCGTTGTTGCAGCGCTTTACGGGCGTAGAGATAAAACCGCTGGAATTAAAGAACTTTGAAAACGAGGCCATGGCCGGTGTCTATTTTAACTCACAACAACAGTTCTATCGTGGCAGAGATATTCTTCAGCAAAACAAACTACGTTGTCTGGAAGCCGATGTGCGCGTCGCAGAACGTTATCTGACCGAACGCTTTTTAACCGGGCCGGTTTCAATTCATAGTGATGCGCCAGCGACAGTGCTGGTTAATCCGCGGATAACCCCCGACGACTATCGGCCGGATCTTAAACTGATGTCGTTTGATATCGAAACAGACTTTGCCAGCGATGATCTGTTTTCTATTGCTTTTGTCACCGCTGATCACAGACGGGTATTGATGCTCGGCGCGGATGAGCCGGCTGATGATGAAGACGATGTTATCGAATACCTGAATGATGAAACGGCGCTGATAAAACGTTTCCTTGAGTGGGTGGCGCAGATAGACCCGGATGTGTTTATCGGCTGGAACGTGATCAATTTTGATTTTCGCTTTTTACAGAAAAAATGTGACCAGCTAAAAATACCATTCAGCATGGGTCGTGAAAACGCGAGCATCGTATGGCGCAAGGCACAGGATGATTCGGAGCGATATTTTCTGCTGATACCTGGACGGGTGGTGCTGGATGGCATCGATACCCTGAAGAGTGCGACGTATTCCTTTGCCAGTTTTTCACTGGAGAACGTGGGCAACATTTTACTGGGTCGGGGGAAACTCATTCACGATACACAGATGAATGGCCAGCAGAATAAAGAAGACATACACGACCCGTTAGTTAAAGCCAAAGAGATCAGGCGCCAGTTTAAGGAAGATAAAAAATCACTGGCGGCTTATAACCTGGAAGACTGTCAGCTGGTCTGGGATATCTTTGAAAAAACCGACCTGGTTAATTTTGCCATCGAACGCGCGCGCCTCACCGGTCTTGAAATGGATCGCATTGGTGGCTCGGTGGCTGCCTTTGATAATCTATATCTACCACGCCTGCACCGTAAAGGTTTTGTCGCGCCGAATATCGGTGATTATGAAACACAAGGCAGTGCACCGGGCGGTTATGTGATGAACTCACAACCCGGCATGCATAACAGTGTGCTGGTGCTCGATTATAAAAGCCTGTACCCGAGTATTATCCGTACCTTCAACGTTGATCCTTATGCGCGCATAGCGGCATTGCACGAGCCGGGGTCTGAAACCATTCCGGGGTTTGATGGTGCGCGGTTCTCGAAAACGGAATATATCTTGCCGGATATTATCGAAGAGTTATGGCAGGCAAGGGATAAAGCCAAGCTGGAGAAAAACAAGGCGCTGTCACAGGCGATAAAAATCATCATGAATTCATTTTACGGGGTGCTCGGTACGCCGGGTTGCCGCATTCATGATTCACGCCTGACCAGTTCGATAACAAAACGCAGCCATGAATTGATTCAGCACACGGTAAATCTAATCGAAGATGAAGGTTATTCGGTGATCTATGGTGATACCGATTCGGTGTTTGTTTCGCTGAATGCTGCGGTCGATAATGCCGGCGCTGATATCGTTGGTAAGCGTCTGATCACGACGATCAATAACTACTGGAAAGATTATCTAGCTGATGCTTTCGCTATAACGTCGTGTCTTGAGATGGAATATGAAACACATTTTTGTAAATTTTTTATGCCGACCATCCGCGGTTCAGAGAAAGGCAGCAAAAAACGTTATGCCGGTCTCGTCGTCGATAGCGAGGGTAAGCAGCAGCTTATCTATAAAGGCCTGGAAACGGTGAGAACCGACTGGACAGAGCTGGCGCGTGAATTTCAGCAAGAACTGTATCAACGTATTTTTAATAATCAGCCGTACGAAGAATATATTCAGTTGATGGTGAACGAGCTTAAATCCGGAAACTTCGATGACAGGCTGGTCTATAGAAAAAGGCTCAGACAAAAACTCAGCGACTACCAGAAAAATATTCCGCCACATGCACAAGCAGCGATCAAAGCCGAGAAATACTTTGCAGAAAATAATGAACCGTCGCGTTATCAACGAGCTGGCTGGATCGAATATGTGATTACCGTCAACGGACCAGAAACGCTGGAGTGCCATAGCTCAGCATTAAATTACGATCATTACATCGAAAAACAGTTAACACCGATCGCCGATACCATCCTGGCTGCTCTAGGCAGTTCGATGGAATCTATTTTTCAGGATCAGTATGAGCTGTTCTGATAAGTATCTCGTTCTTTCGCTTTAATTCTACGGCATCAACTTGATGTCAAACGCTTGTCCTATAGCAGTGATAGCAGCTGGGTTATGCATCAGGCTGTGCTCAAGTGGACCTGCTACGACCATCTGGCGATACTGGATGAACATAAGGCATCACTGGAAAACAACTCACTAAAGTGGTATGTTGTTAGATGCACAGCTTAGCGGGTGGACAGTAACCGCAGCAGTGCGCCTGGACTGTTTTTTACCATAACAAAAAAGCGCGGAAGAAGACCTAGTTGAGCTGGGATTTTCATAGCTACTTCACCATCATATTTGGCGTAGATCATTTTTGAAACCCGTAATTTAGCATCTTCTTCATTCTCAGCCTGGATTTCAAAACCCCACTCTGAGTCATTGTGCGTATATCTAAACAGATATGTTTTAAATTTTTTTTCAGAGGGATTTTTCATGTTTTATTATGTGTTTAAAGATGATAAAAATTTATGGAGGTGGCGTTTATATTCAGCAAATAACCGAATCATTGCTAGTTCTGACGATGGTTATAACAACAAAAAAGCCTGTATGCATAGTATTAGTTTAGTAAAAGGATCTGCAAATGCACCGATTCGTGGATAATAAACTGGTATAAATAAACCGCTTGAATAAACGAGGGCAAGAATAAACGGGGACAGGCCCCAATATAATTCACTTATATGAAGCCATTATTCAGATCCATAGTTGATTTCTTTAACGCTGATAAAAGCGTTTACTCACACCGTCATCGAACTATCGAGCTTATTGCTGTTGAGAAGAATATGGATATCGATGCAATTAGAAAAGAGACGCAAGCGATCATAGTCAGCCAGGGAAGTGTCGAGGCGGTCATACAACTCAGAAAACGATTCCATGTGCCACTTGCCAGCGCCTGGATATTTGTCGATAAATTACACTAATTTATTTTTCTATAGTCGCATTAATTGTTTCTTGAAAAGGGTCAGACTCGATTGATTTTCAGCTTGATCCTGTTCGTAATCGTACCCACAAACTCTCTCTGGCAATAGATCGCGACAAATACGTTAAAATTTGTTGATTAACTTTTTTAGTCTGAGATTAGCATTGATTGATTTTTCTTTTAAAAATACCTATCTGGCGCTGGGTAAGGGGTTTTACACGTTGTGTAAGCCTGACCCTGTTACGCAACCGCGCCTGATTCACTTCAACACCGAGCTGGCAGCAACGCTTGGCGTGGTGGTTGATGAGCAGGACGAAGCGCTTCTAGCGGGTATTTTCTCGGGTAATGTGAT
>JBFFVI010000092.1:0-7195 GCA_041570895.1 Gammaproteobacteria bacterium | reverse complement strand
CATTGCGGCAGTGCGTAAAGCAGTTGAGAAGTTGCGTAATCTATCACCACTGTGGGATATGTACAAAGATGGTATCGATCTTGATAGCATCGAGTGGGCTGCGCATTAGCATCAGTAGATAAGCAATACACAATAAGATAATAGTTAAAAATTACAGGTACCAGATATGGCATACGGCGAAAAAGTTTTAGATCATTATGAAAATCCACGTAACGTTGGCAGTTTTGAAAATGCGGATGATGTAGGCACCGGCATGGTAGGTGCGCCTGCTTGTGGCGATGTGATGAAATTGCAGATAAAAGTCAGTGATGAAGGTGTTATAGAAGATGCGGTGTTCAAAACTTATGGTTGCGGAAGTGCGATCGCATCTAGTTCATTGTTAACCGAATGGGTTAAAGGTAAAACGCTGGAGCAAGCACAGGCAATTAAAAACACAGAGATTGCTGAGGAGTTGGCTTTGCCGCCAGTCAAGATTCATTGTTCGGTATTGGCTGAAGATGCAATCAACGCCGCAGTTGCTGATTATAAAAAGAAAAATAATCAATAAATATAAGATTTAAACAGAGATACTGATATGGCTATTACATTAACTCAACCAGCAGCCGATCGCGTTAAGGCTTTCCTTGCAAACCGTGGTAAAGGTGTAGGCTTGCGCCTGGGTGTGAAAACCATGGGTTGTTCAGGAATGTCTTACGTACTCGAATTCGTCGATGAGATAAATCCTGAAGATGAAGTTTTTGAGGATTCCGATGTGAAGATCATCGTCGATAAAAAGAGCCTGGTTTACCTTGATGGAACCGAACTCGATTACACCAGAGACGGATTAAATGAAGGTTTTCAATTTAATAATCCGAAAGAAAAAGCCGCCTGTGGTTGTGGTGAAAGTTTTACCGTTTAATCTATAACTGATCAGCGCGTGTCAAAAGATATTCTCAACAGCAACTTTTTCGAGTTGTTCGATCTTCCGGTTTCATATGATGTTGATCTGCTTCAGCTTCAGCAGCGATATATGGAATTACAGAAGCAGGTTCATCCGGATAAGTTTGCCAATGGCAGTGATCAGGAAAAACGCCAGTCGATGCAACATACGTCGTGGATTAATGAAGCGCAAACAACATTAAAAGATCCAGTGTTAAGAGCGAGTTATCTGATAAAGCTGAAAGGCATGGACTTCAGCCTGGAAAATGAAACTACTATGGACGCTGCTTTTTTGATGTCGCAGCTTGAAATGCGTGAAAAAATGGAACATGTGAAGCAGCAAGATGATCCCCTCGTAGCTCTCGATTCGATAGAGAAAGAAATAAAGGATGCCAATGATCAGATGATGCAGGGTTTTGCTGAATCGTATCAGGCGGACAAGTTCGATGATGCTCGTGAGTGGATTCGAAAATTACAGTTTTTGAAAAAAGCAAAAAACGAAGTGAATACACTGATTGCTGATGTCGAAGACGAATTAATGCATTAAACAAATTTAGTAATTTCTATGGCACTTATACAGATAGCAGAACCTGGACAATCAACCACCGCACATCAGCATCGACTTGCGGTTGGTATCGATCTGGGTACGACTAATTCACTGGTTGCCAGTGTGCGCAGCGGTGATGTGAGTACGCTGCCCGATCCTGATGGTCAGCATTTATTGCCGTCTGTAGTTCATTATGGTGAAAATGGTGTCGCCGTTGGATTTGAAGCGCAGCAGTTTAGCCTTACTGATCCGCTTAACACTATCGTTTCTGTAAAACGTTTTATGGGGCGTGGTCTCAAGGACATAGAGACTGAGGATACGCATTATTCATATGATTTCGCCGAGACAGACAGCGCAGTGCCGAGGATTAGAACACGTACTGGTGATGTCAGTGCGGTTGAAGTTTCTGCCGAAATTTTAAAAACCCTCAAGCGACGTGCAGTAGAGACTTTAGGTGACGAGTTAAATGGTGCGGTAATTACTGTACCGGCCTACTTTGATGATGCACAGCGCCAGGCGACTAAAGATGCGGCAAAACTCGCCGGTATCAAAGTGCTTCGTCTATTGAATGAGCCGACAGCCGCCGCCGTCGCCTACGGCCTGGATACAGGTAATGAAGGTGTTATCGCTGTTTTTGATCTCGGTGGTGGTACCTTTGATATCTCTATATTACGTTTGAACAAAGGCGTTTTCGAAGTGCTCGCTACCGGCGGCGATAGTTCACTGGGCGGTGATGACTTCGATTACGCGATTGCACAATGGATGATCATGCAGGCTGATATAGCTAATGCGGACGATGCTGCTGTTAGACGTACAATTATGCAGCAGGCGCGCCATGCTAAAGAGGCGTTGGCTGAAGCCGAGAGTGTTGAAATAAATATCGATGTCGAAGACTGTCACTGGCAGGGAACACTCGATCGTTCAAAGTTAAAAGAATTATTGACGCCGCTGGTTAAAAAAACATTACTCTCCTGTCGTCGCGCACTACGGGATGCTGGCGTTGATAAAGAGGAGATCAAAGAAGTCATCATGGTCGGTGGTTCAACGCGGACCTTGCTGGTTAGAGAGATGGTTTCTGAGTTTTTTGAATGTGAGCTTCTGACCAGTATCGACCCCGATAAAGTCGTTGCTGCCGGTGCCGCGTTGCAGGCCGATGTCCTGGTCGGCAATAAACCTGATGATGAGATGTTATTGCTCGATGTTATCCCGTTGTCATTAGGCATCGAGACCATGGGTGGGCTGGTGGAAAAAATTATTTATCGAAATACTGCTATTCCTACTGCAAAGGCGCAGGATTTTACCACTTACAAAGATGGTCAGACAGCAATGGCTGTCCATGTGCTGCAGGGAGAGCGTGAACTGGTTAGTGATAGTCGATCATTGGCACGTTTTGAGCTGCGCGGTTTTCCACCGCAGGTCGCTGGCGCTGCACGTATCCGGGTAACCTTTCAGGTGGATGCGGATGGTCTTTTGATCGTTAGTGCGCGTGAAGAGAACAGCGGAGTTGAAGCTAGTATCGATGTTAAACCGTCTTATGGTCTAAGCGATTCAGAGATCGAACACATGCTGCGTGAATCCATCGATCATGCTGAAGATGATATGCATTCAAGAAGCTTGCGAGAACAGCAGGTGGAAGCGGATCGGGTGCTCGAAGCATTAGATTCAGCGCTTGCGACCGATGGCGACCAACTATTATCAGACGCAGAGAAGTCAACCATCATGGCTGCACGCCAGGCGCTGGTTGAAGTGAAAGATGAATCTGATATCGAGCAGATCAAGCAGACCATAAAACAATTAGAGACGGCGTGTGATGACTATGTTGCACGTCGTATGAATTCAAATATTAAAAATGCCATGCAAGGGCATTCTATTGAAGAATACGCTTCAGGCTCTGAAGCAGAGGAGTCTTAAAGTGCCACAGATTATTGTCTTACCCCATGAAGAGTTGTGCCCAGATGGCATGGTTATCGAAGCTGAACCAGGTCAGTCGATCTGTGATGTCGCTTTACAGAATCACATCGAGATAGAGCATGCTTGTGAAAAATCATGCGCATGCACTACCTGTCATGTTTATATCCGGGAAGGTATGGACTCGCTAAACGAGAATACCGAAGAGGAAGATGACATGCTTGATAAAGCCTGGGGTCTTGATCCCGATTCACGTTTAAGTTGTCAGGCCATCGTCGGAGATGAAGATCTGGTCATCGAGATTCCGAAATACACCATTAACATGGTTTCTGAAAACCATTAGTCGTCAGATTCAGGAGAAAGTTATGGTATTAAAATGGGTAGATAGTCTGGAGATTGCGATCGAACTGGATGAGGCTCATCCGGATGTAGATCCAAAATTTGTAAACTTCGTCGACCTTCGCCAGTGGGTCATGGACCTGGAGGACTTCGACGATGATCCAGAACATTCCGGTGAGCGGATATTAGAAGCAATTCAGCTGGCCTGGATAGAAGAAAAACAGGATTAATACACTATTCGCGTACTATTATCGGGGTTTTAATGGGTTCAAACAGAAGAATCAGGTATTATTCCCCAACAATTAACCGTATTAATGAGTAGTTCTGCGCGAATGAGTGAAGTACAAAGACAAATTGACGTTCAGAGCGTCGGGCAAATCAGGCCTGATGCGGCGCTGACGAACTTGCTAGGCCTGGACAGAGCGGGGCTGGAAGCATTTTTTGTTGCTATGGGCGATAAAAAGTTTCGCGCCACCCAGGTGATGAAATGGATACACCAGCTAGGTGTGACCGATTTTCAGCAGATGAATAATCTTTCAAAAGAGCTGCGTAATAAGCTGACTGAGATCAGCTGTATACAGAACCTGCAGGTAACAAAAGACTTAATCTCGAAAGACGGCACGCGCAAGTGGCTGTTACAGTTACCAGATGGTAATCATATCGAAGCGGTATTCATCCCGGAAAACGATCGTGGCACCCTGTGCGTATCATCCCAGGTCGGTTGCGCACTTGATTGCAGCTTCTGCTCGACCGGACGTCAGGGTTTTAATCGTAATCTCAGTACAGCAGAAATCATCTCTCAGGTCTGGCTGGCAGCGCATCTGCTGGAAGAAGAAAAGAAACCCGGACGAAAAATTACCAATGTCGTCATGATGGGCATGGGCGAGCCGCTGTTGAATTTTGACAACGTGGTCCGTGCTGTTCGCATTATGATGGATGACTTTGCCTATGGCTTGAGCAAACGCCGCGTCACCGTCAGTACAGCAGGGGTAGTGCCGGCAATGGATCGTCTGGGTGACACCCTGGATATGCGTCTTGCCGTTTCACTGCATGCGACAAATGATGAGCTGCGCAATGAGTTAGTGCCGGTCAATAAAAAATACCCATTGAAAGAATTAATGGCCGCTTGTCGCCGATTCATTGATAAACAGAATTCACGTTCTAGAATAACCTTTGAATACGTATTGTTAGATGGTGTGAATGATAAACCTGAACATGCGCGCGAGCTAATTAAATTACTAAAGGGTATCCCGACCTTAATGAACCTTATTCCTTTCAATCCGTTTGAAGGTTCAGGTTATAACACATCATCTAAGCGGGCGGTGTCACGTTTTAGTGAGATATTACATAATGCGGGTATGACCACCGTCGTACGTAAGACCCGTGGTGAAGATATTGATGCCGCCTGTGGCCAGCTTGCAGGCAAGATTGAAGATAAAAGCCGACGGCATCGTCGTTTTGTAGAGCCAAGATTTGGAATGGAATAATTAATGCGAAATACAATAATAAAAACAATAACAACAGCATTCATTATATTATTTTTAGCCGCCTGTTCGACCGCTGGTGAGCAAAGGAAGCCTGAAAGGCAAACCAGCAAAGCTAATCTGAATGATGCTTCTGAACTCAACACCCAGCTTGCGATCGGTTACATACAGCGCCAGCAATATAAACCTGCCAGAGATAAGCTGGAAAAGGCCATCGAGCAAAATGAAAATAATGTAGAAGCATACAAAACACTGGCTTATCTATACGCGCTGCTTGGCCTTAACGATGAGGCAGAGACTAAATATGAGCAGGCATTAAATCTAAAGACCAACGATTCAGAATTATTGAATAGTTATGGTGCTTTTCTATGTGCTAACGGCAAACTTGAAGAAGCTCAAAAACAGTTTGAAGAAGCCTATAGCAACCCCTTTTACGAAGCCGCTTACCTGGCGCAGAGTAACGCCGGCAGTTGTTATATAAAACAGGGCGAATACGACAAGGCCGAGGCCTTATTAAGGAAATCACTCAGGGTGCAGCCAAAATTACCGGGTTCATTACTCTCGATGGCAGATGTGGGTGTTAAAACAGAGAGATATATGATGGCGCGTGCTTATATACAGCGATATCACGATGTAAAGAAAGCCAGTGCCGACAGTCTATGGATACAGATTCAGGCAGAAAAAGCTCTCGGTGATAAGAAGCATTATTTGCAGTATGCGCGGCAATTAATTAGAGATTTTCCAGATTCAGATGAGGCTGGCTGGGTAGAGGCACAGGCACGTAATGAGCAAATCAGACAGTAATAGTCATACAGAAAAAAATAATGATTTTGGATTTATCTTAACCGAAGCACGTAAATCCAAAAATTATTCCGTTGATGATATTTGTGAACATCTTAAGATTCCCAAAAATGTTATCTCTGCGATCGAAGCCAATAATATCGAGGCGTTACCCGCACCGACATTTACTCAGGGCTATATCCGTGCGTACGCAAAGTTTCTGGAGATCGCAGAAGACAATCTGCTGGCGATGTATAACGAGGCGGTTCCTCACGAACTGGCCTCTGCACTGAAGCCAAGGTCGAGCTTGCCGGGTGAGGCAAGCAGTCAGTCACCGCTGGTAAAAATGGTAACCATGCTGCTGATTGCCGGAGGTGTCGCTGCGGTGTTATATGGCAGCATTCAGTACTATCAGGAAAAAGCCGATGTTATGGAAGGCCAGCTCGAATCCAAAGAGCGCAGTTTTACCGGTAATTCGCTGGATTCACCAGGTTCGAATCGGCTGGATATCCAGCAGGACATGGGTATAACTGAGGAAGATGAAATAGCACTGGAGAGTTCTGATGAGTTGGCATCACAGGACTCCGAATCGCAGCTTGAATCTGCACAGCTGACAGCTGACAGCAGTGAAGAAGTTGTTTCCGAGCAAGATCAGGCAATACCGCAGGATGATGTTATTAACATTATTGCTGAACAAGGCGCATGGATGGAAGTTAGGGATGCCACGCGTGCGCGTCTGCTTTATAATATGGTGCCGAGCGGGGGCAGCAAGCTCCTGCAGGGGAAAGGACCATTTCGTATCTCGATGGGTAATGCAAGATCGACCCGGGTGTTTATCAATGATGTCGAAATAGATTTTACAAAATATATTAGTTCGAAGAATACGGCAAGTTTTACCGTTTCAATCGAAGGCGAGAGCATCATTTTTCATTAAGGCTGGTGCAAATAATCGTTTTCTCACTCAGCTAAGTCCGGCCGAACTACATTTGAGTCAGTAACTAGAAACCAGATTCACATAAAACGCTATCTAGCCCATGTCTAAATTTATTAAATCCATTCGCGGAATGCACGATGTATTGCCTGATGAAAGTCATCGTTGGCAATCTTTCGAAGCGATTATCCGTCAACTTATGTCCAGTTACGGCTACCGAGAGATACGTATGCCACTGGTAGAATCCACCGATCTTTTCTGTCGTTCTATCGGTGAAGTGACCGATAT
>JBFFVI010000091.1:0-7270 GCA_041570895.1 Gammaproteobacteria bacterium | reverse complement strand
GTCGAAAAAATCAAATAACGGTTGTTTCGATCGTTTAAGAGTAATACTATCTAGAGAAACAGCTTAATATATTTCTGCAAAGTCACAAAAATCACCTGTTACAGGTGAGATTTCTGCCTTGAATCAAATAACGACTACAAAGGTCTTATTATTAGCCCTATAATAATAAAAGTGAAAAACTATCAGGAGTCCAAATGCATAATCTAATCAATCAATTATCTAAAGCACTATTTATTCTCGCGCTATCGTTTGCCAGCTTGAACAGCTACGCCGAAAGCGAAAATTCGAGAGAATTTGGTGATTATGTCGTACATTACAACGCCTTCAGAAGTGACACTATTTCGCCCGAAGTCGCCAAACAATATGGCCTGCCCCGGGCAAACAATAAAGTACTTATCAATATTGCCGTTTTGAAAAAAGTAATGAATACCACTGGCAAGCCGACAAAATCCGTAGTCACTGGACACGCCAGCAACCTGACCGGTCAACTCAAACAGCTTGAGTTTAAAGAAATAACGGAAGGTACCGCTATTTATTATCTGGCTGAAACAAAAATCAGTGATGGTGAATTCCTCAAGTTTGATTTAAAAGTGACGCCCGAAGGTGAGACCAAAGCGGCCAGATTGAACTTTAATAAACGCTTTTTTACCTATTAGGCAGTATTAGCAACAGATGGACCATATTAAAAAAGACCGCAAATGCGGTCTTTTTTAATATGCGCGTTATCATCGTGAATAAACTAATGCACAGTTTTAATACCATTTTCAGGTTGCGGTATGTTCGTTTCCACCACCTGTTTACCAATCAATACAATATAACCATTTTCCCGTTGACCAAAAGCAGCCCCAGTAAAATCCTGTGATGTTTCATGATAATAATCGAAACTATACAAACGACATATCTGCAAATAACCTTTTGGTCCACGACGAAGCCAGCTTCGCTGCCGGGTTACCGTTGCATCTAACAGCTGTAAACCCGAATTAGCACACTTCTGTTTACAAACCGCCAGCGCGATCTCGTTACTTTGCTGAGTATCCCACCAATACCAGACAGCGGTTAATATCAGAACAATAAACAGTAGCTCATCCATCTTTATGTTTTCTTTAAGAGTTTCTCTATTGCATATTAAGCATATCATCGTACATGATTTTCCGATAAAATTGCCCATTAATATTTGAATTGAAATAATTAAAGAGAAATAATATGCTTGCTGATGAGGATACAAACGTTCGACCGAGCTCATATAGCTATGAGGATTTGCTAGCCTGTAGTCGAGGTGAATTGTTTGGCCCTGGTAATGCTCAGTTGCCTGCACCCAATATGTTAATGATGGATCGCATCACACATATCGATGAGGCAGGTGGCACATATAACAAGGGGCACATCCTGGCAGAGCTCGATATCAAACCTGATCTATGGTTTTTTGAATGTCATTTTAAAAATGATCCTGTCATGCCTGGCTGTTTAGGTCTGGATGCGATGTGGCAGATGGTAGGTTTTTATCTGGGCTGGCTAGGACATCCCGGGCGTGGGCGTGCGCTAGGGGTAGGTGAAGTCAAATTCACCGGCCAGGTACTACCTACAGGCAAAATCGTTCAGTATCAAATTGATATAAAACGTGTCATCGCGCGCGGCCTGGTCATGGGTATTGCGGATGCAACAATGTCAGTTGATGGACGCGAAATTTATGTAGCAAAAAATTTACGCGTTGGTCTATTTACTTCAACAGAAGATTTTTAAGGTGTTGTAATGAAACGAGTCGTAATTTCTGGTATTGGAATAGTTTCCTGTCTCGGCAATGATAAAAATGCCGTGCTGGACTCACTACAACAGGGTCGTTCAGGTATCAAATTCAAACAAGAATATGCGGATATCGGTATGCGCAGCCATGTTGCCGGCAGTGTCGATATAAACATTGATGATTTTATCGATCGAAAAGTAAAACGTTTTATGGGCGATGCAGCGGCTTTCGCCTACATTTCGATGCAACAGGCGATCGAAGACGCCAGGCTCGACGACAGCCTGGTTTCAAATATCCGCACCGGAATCATCATGGGCTCTGGTGGCGCATCGTCAGCTAACCAGGTAGAAGCCGCTGATATCCTGCGAGAAAAAGGTATCCGCCGCGTCGGTCCATACATGGTGCCGCGCACCATGGCAAGTACCGTTTCTGCCTGCCTGGCTACGCCGTTTAAAATCAAAGGCGTTAACTACTCGATCAGTTCTGCCTGCGCTACCAGCACACATTGTATAGGTAATGCTTACGAACTTATTCAGATGGGCAAACAGGACATCATTTTTGCTGGTGGTGGCGAAGAAGAACACTGGTCACTTAGCATGCTGTTTGACGCCATGGGTGCGCTTTCAACCAAATATAATGAAACCCCGGAAAAAGCTTCACGCACTTATGATGCTGACCGTGATGGTTTCGTGATCGCAGGCGGCGGCGCCTGTGTCGTGATCGAAGAACTCGAACATGCCCTCAAACGCGGCGCACCAATATACGCTGAAATTGTTGGTTATGGTGCGACCTCAGACGGTGTAGATATGGTTGCTCCTTCTGGTGAGGGCGCCATCCGCTGCATGCAGATGGCCACACAGGATATCGATGAAGATCTTGACTACATCAATTCCCATGGTACCAGTACGCCCGTTGGTGACGCCAAAGAGCTTTATGCTATCAAAGAAGCTTTTGGTGACAAGGTACCACCGATCAGTTCAAGTAAATCACTGGCTGGTCATTCACTGGGGGCCTCAGGTGCTCAGGAAGCCATCTACACCCTGCTCATGATGCAAAATAACTTCATTCAGGCCTCTGCCAACATTGAAACCATGGATGAAAGCGCGGTTGAAATGCCTATCGTTACCCAGAGGCGGGATAATGTTGATATCAACCTTGCCATGTCCAACAACTTTGGCTTTGGCGGCACCAATGCCTGCCTGGTGATGAAAAAATTTAAAGAATAATTAGTGACTTAGCTGAACTTTGTCATTCTGGTGCTACACTTGTAAATATTATCAAAACAACCAAATGTTAAATAGCAAACTCATGAACAGTTTACTGACAAAAAAAGCAATCAAAATTAACGGATTATTCGATCAAAGCGCGGTATCTTCCAGCCTGTTCGCCGTTGTGCTGTTATCACTATCCTCAGCCAATGCTTATGCAAACCGTCCAGCGATGGAAGATGCTGGAATGGCTCCCGCTGCAGAGCAATCTACAGAGCTTGATGAAGCTGAAGCTATAACACCTGAAGCACCTTCTGCTGTCGAAATCATGATGCAACAACAAGCTACGCAACAGACAACACGTCAAACAGGCACTATCGTACAGCTGCCGGCTAAAGAAATACAACCGGGCGAAACGATAAAAATCAAACTACTTGATTATCCTCGTCGCGGCATGAGTATGGACAAAGTTCAGAATGAATTCGGCCAGCCCATTGCAACTTCAGGGCCTGTTGGCGAACCTCCGATAACACACTGGACTTATAGCGATCGTGTTGTTTATTTTGAGTATTCGACCGTATTACACGTGGTTGCACGTTAACCCCGGAATATAAAGCCTGGCTGTCGAACGTCACCTGTTACTCGCTTGGCTCATCCGCCTTTTAACTATACCGATCACTTACACCCCAGTCCTTTACAGCGACTGCAAAGCCCCTTGCTGGAACAGGCAAATATCCAGCTCTACGTTAAGCGCGATGATCTCATTCACCCTCAGTTTGGCGGCAACAAATGGCGAAAACTGAAATATAACCTGGAACACGCCAGAAAAAAACGGTTCGACAGCTTATTAACCTTTGGCGGCGCCTGGTCAAACCATATCTACGCCACTGCGGCTGCAGGTAAACACTTTGGCTTTAACACCATAGGACTTATCCGCGGTGAAGAACACAAACCTCTTAATACTACCTTATCGTTTGCCAAAGACTGCGGTATGCAGCTGCATTATATTAACCGTGCTGAATACCGGCAAAAAGCGGAAGCGGCATATCAGAATAAAATCAAACAGCAGTTTGGTGATGTGTATATCCTGCCTGAAGGCGGTAGTAACTCACTTGCCCTCAGGGGCTGTGCAGAAACAGTAAAAGAGATTTGCACTGAGCTAGAGAAACCTTTTGATTTTATCTGTTGCGCCAGCGGCACAGGAGCAACACTGGCCGGTTTAATCTCTGCGATAATCCCCGGGCAGACTGCCATCGGTTTTTCAGCACTTAAAGGTGGTGAGTTTCTCAACCACGAAGTTGAGACCTTTCTACAGCGTGAAAAAACAAACTCATCGACAAAAAACTGGCGAATCGAGACCGATTTTCATTTTGGCGGTTATGCAAAAGTTAATGATGCACTGATACAATTTATGTCAGAATTCGAGACGCAGTATGGCTTCGCACTTGATGCTGTCTATACCGGTAAAATGTTTTATGGTTTGTTTGAGCTAATAAAAGCAAAAAAATTTGAACCCGGCACGAGCATCATCGCTATTCATAGTGGTGGACTACAGGGTAATAAAGGGTTTAATCTCTAGGCACAAAATATCTATCAATTTCTATGCAAACTCATTGCCCACATTGTGATACCCGGTTCAGGGTAACTGAAGAACAGATCAATACCGCTGATGGCTATGTTCGTTGCGGTGTCTGCAAAGAAGTATTCAATGCATTCGAAGTCGCCAGCCAGGATGAAAAACAACCCTCATTACTTGATACCGAATCCGTAGAGAATAATCAGCATACTCTCTCACAGGAAACTGATAACAACGCAGAAATAGAAACTCAAACGGCAGCTATTTCTTCTGCTGATTTTCAGAGTACGGATCATGAAACGATAAACTTCGGTGAAAAATCGGCGACTGCAGATGCAAGCAAAGACACTTTTGACTTCTTTGATGAAACGGTCAATGAATCACTGCCACATGTCGTACCAGACCAGTTCCGTGAAACCTCAACCGGTTCAAAGTCGGCTATTTCGACCATTCTGTGGAGTTTCGCCAGCCTTGTGTTAACCATGACTCTGGGCATTGAATACATCTGGTTCAATCGCGACCAGTTTAGCGATATAACAGCATTTAAAACAATAATCGAGCGCAGCTGCAAACAGTTTAAATGTGGAAACGTCTCATTTCGTGACGCTTCAAAATTGGAATTGATCACCCGCAATGTTTATTCACACCCCAATGAGAAGAATGCGCTGATCGTTGATGTAACGATGAAAAACAATGCTGAATTCGCACAGCCCTACCCTGTACTACAGATCGACTTCTCTGACATTCGCGGCAACACAGTTGCCGCCAGACGTTTTCTTCCCAGTGATTATCTTGCCACTGACGACAAACAACAAAGACGTTTGCTAGAGCCTGATGCCAGTGCCAGCGTCACTCTCGAAATCCAGGATCCTGGCAAACAGGCGATGACATACGAATTCGAATTTTTATAGTTACCGAGCAGAAACACCTATCTGTGGCTCTTTTACAAACTATAGGAACCTGTCAAACTACATGCCTGATGAATATTGGCGAACACACATTCAACCGTCCCGTGATCCTGGCACCTATGGCCGGCGTCACCGACAGCCCTTTCAGAAACCTGTGTTATCAGCTGGGTGCTGATTTATGCGTCTCTGAAATGGTTACCTCTGAAAAGCGCCTGTGGAAGACCAAAAAAACACAACTACGACTCAGTCATCAAGGCGAACAGGGTATTCGCAGTGTACAGATCGCTGGCACAGACCCGTTAAAATTGGCCGAAGCAGCACGATTTAATGTAGCTCATGGCGCACAGATCATTGACATCAACATGGGCTGTCCGGCCAAAAAAGTCTGTAACGTACTGGCAGGCTCTGCCCTGCTAAAAGATGAACCGCTGGTGGCCAGGATACTTTCTTCTGTGGTTGCTGCTGTAGACGTACCGGTCACCCTTAAAATCCGTACCGGCTGGGATACCCACAGTAAAAACGCCCTGAGCATTGCCAGAATCGCCGAAGACTGCGGTATACAGTCACTTTCGGTACACGGCAGAACCCGTGCCGATGCGTACCGGGGTGAAGCAGAATATGACACCATTGCAGCGGTTAAATCGTCAAGTTCTATCCCAGTCATTGCCAATGGCGATATCACCAGCCCGGAAAAAGCCAGGAAAGTGCTGG
Organism: Gammaproteobacteria bacterium; assembly: GCA_041570895.1. GTDB lineage: Bacteria > Pseudomonadota > Gammaproteobacteria > SZUA-229 > SZUA-229. The sequence goes on along the minus strand of JBFFVI010000091.1, from coordinate 1,126 downwards.
AGTACACCGCAGCGGATGGCCTCATGATCGGTCGCGCGGCGCAGGGTAACCCATGGATTTTCAAACAGATAAAGCATTACCTGGCAACAGACAGACTGATCTCAGCACCCGAACGTGAAGAAGTTTGCCAGGTGTTAAACCAGCATTTAAATAATTTATATCAGTTTTATGGTGAATTATCGGGTGTTCGTATCGCGCGCAAACACATCGGATGGTATATTAAGGGCTGCTGTACTAATGATAGGCAGGAAGCAGAATCATTTAGAAAACGTATAAATCAGGTTGATGATGCCAACACGCAGATCAGACTGGTAACTGAATTTTTCAACTTACAGACCCCGACATTAGCCGCATGAATGTAACCGATCGAGACCAGAACCCCGTTAATATTAGTGACACTAATAGACCGACGACAGAAGAAATTTCACAGCTCAGTCACGCAGTAAAACATTCGATCCGTCGTTATCTTTACGAATTAGATGGCACCCAGCCAAACAATATGTATGAGCTGGTGCTCAAGCAAATAGAGCAGCCTCTGTTTGAAGCTATTCTGGAACACACCAAGGGCAACCAGTCACGTGCCGCCGAACTGCTTGGCCTGAATCGCGGCACATTACGCAAGAAATTACGTAGTTATAACTTACATAAGTAATAAGTCTCGGAGTGCGTACGCACTATTTATTTCCTGCTCTCTAACCACATCATGTTTATTGTTAAACATGGCGGGTGTCGCCCCGCAATATGTAACGATACTAGGTAACAAATACCGGCCTCAAAAGTGACATAAATAACTACTCTCAGTTATAATTCGCCACATCCAAATATTCCTGTAAAAGGCTGACTTATGACCGACGCTACTCAACGTCCTGTACGACGTGCACTCATCAGTGTTTCCGATAAAAACGGCATCATTGAATTCGCTAAAACACTGCATGCACAGGGCGTTGAAATCCTGTCGACTGGCGGTACAGCCAGGCTGCTGATCGACAACATGGTCCCCGTGATGGAGGTATCCAAACATACTGGTTTTCCAGAAATCCTGGATGGCCGCGTTAAAACCCTGCATCCAAAAATTCATGGCGGCATATTAGGTCGGCGCGGTATCGACGACGACGTGATGAAAGCC
>JBFFVI010000090.1:0-7280 GCA_041570895.1 Gammaproteobacteria bacterium | reverse complement strand
TGTCTTCATGCTTTTTGTTATCGATGCGAAGTGATACTTCCCGCAATAAGTGGTCGCCGATATCATGCCCCAGAGAATCATTGATGGTTTTAAAATGATCAAGATCGATCAGCAGTAAGTAAGACCAGGTGTCTGATTGCTGTAAAGAAGTGATCATATTCTGCAGGTAACCGATAAAGTAATAACGGTTTTTCAGGCCGGTAAGGAAGTCATGATTAGCCTGATAATTTGTCTGTATCAGCAGGTTATGACTGGTCTCTGCAGCATAGATTAGTACCCAGGTCAAAATACAGGAAAATATTGATAACACATAGCCGAACCATTCGCCAATCAGGAAGAAATAGATAGCCAATGGCAGCATCAGGACGATTACCGCTGGTTTGAAAAGTTTCTTATCAGGAACCAGTAAAACCGAAGCGACAACCGAAGCGCCAATTTCGGTGAAGATTGCAATATAATGTAGCTGATATTCATCTTCACTGATGAACAGTAAAAATATAATCAGCCAGAGCAGGCAGAATATATAATAAAAGAATCCAAGTTTTTTATACCATGTCTTTAATTGCGCGCTGCTCAGCGTCTGAGTTTGATACTGTCTGTATATGCTATAACCATAGATAGAAACGATGACAATAGCCGCATACCAGATGATCGCTCGCAATGGAATTCCATGCATCCAGCTGAGGAAAACATATCCGAGACCAGGGAATAGCGATAAAATAATCATCACTGGAATCTGTTTATGAAGATATGAATAAAAGCGATTGCCGGTCATGGTAATAATTAAATACGCGTCCCTGTGTTTTAGTTATTTATAAAATGTATCGGTGATTAGAGAGGCTATCGTAATAATAGGCTATGAATGGTGTTCTCTCTACTTTCTCCAGAAATTTGAGAGATATATCTTTACCCTGTATGGTTCCCTGGGACATGTATTAAGAACGCGGTGATGAATCGAGTGATCACGTTATCATCTTAATCTATAGATTGTATATACTGAGTATTATGTATATTCTCTGTATCACTACTCATTAGCAGTATCTATGCATCATTTTACTGCGGACCTGTCGAAGTATAAATAATGGCAAATATCCTTATTATCTATTCAAGCACTGATGGACATACACTAAAAATATGTCGGCGATTGCAGTGTGTGATCGAACAGCAAAAACACCATGTAAAGCTCGTCTCTATTGATGATGCGCCAGTCACAGACCTGAAGCCATTCGATAAAATTATAATAGGTGCAAGTATACGTTATGGCAGGCATCGCCCAGCGGTTTATGCGTTTATAAAAAATAACAGGGAAGCTTTAGATAGCAAAACTAACGCCTTTTTTTCAGTCAGTATCGTTGCCCGTAAGCCAGGAAAAAACAAACCGGAAACGAATCCTTATATGAAAAAGTTTCTAAAAAACACACCGTGGCATCCTAAGGATCTGGCCGTCTTCGCAGGAAAGTTGGATTATCCAAGATACAGTTTCTGGGACCGGAATATAATAAGGCTGATCATGTGGATGACTAAAGGGCCAACTCAGCCGGATACAGTAATCGAATTTACTGATTGGTCAGAGGTGGATACATTTGCTCAGCGTATCAGTGTTATGTGATTAAAAGTGCTGCCTGATGCCTGATCGAGCATCTTGTGCTACTCTTTCTATGTCATGAATAAATTGACTTGTATCAAGATGGGAAAAATTAGGGTCATGCTAACATGATGATAAAGAATCATTTCAGGTTGTGTGTTCATCTGTTTTTTGGGTAAAGCAATCTGATCATAATAAATCTATAATTTCGGAGGAGAAGATATGCATATCCGTACACTCAGTATTATCATACTTGCGTCTATTCCTGTTTTCGGTACCGGTTGTAGCCAACAGGTCAGTTTTAATAAAGATGTTAAACCTATCCTGACAGCCAGTTGCTTGCAGTGCCATGATGGTAGTGGTGAGGGGTCTGCAGCTAGTGGATTTAACGTGCAGAGTTATGACAGCCTGATGAAAGGAACAAAATTTGGCCCGGTTGTCGTCGCGGGTGACAGCGTGTCCAGTACGCTATATCGACTCATTGGTCATAAGGCCGACCCGAAGATCCAGATGCCTCCTCACCATGATGTAACCCTCGCCGAAGGAAGAACAGAACCACTCTCAGATGCACAGATTGATACTATCAAAATGTGGATTGATCAGGGTGCAAAGAATAATTGATAGTCGCAGCTGACGGCGCAGCGCAATTAAAAATTATAAATAATTATCTCGATTTTTATCATTGAGGAAAAGAAGGAGTTAGGCACATCTTGTGCCTAACTTAAAAATTAAAGTTATTCCCACCTTTGTCTTTTGCTCGGTACATGGCTTTATCGGCAGCGATTAGCAGACTATCTGTGGTATTGCCATCCTCAGGATAGGTGGCAATGCCGACACTGCAGCCGATTTCAATGACGATCTCATCGATAATAAATTCTTTGTGCAATTCATTGACTATGGTCTCAGCCATTTTCGAAATATCGTGTTTGCCAGCAATTTCTTCTAATAACAGGACGAATTCATCACCACCAATTCTTGCGATGGTATCGGAATGACGAATCGATCGTGAGAGGCGTGAGGCCACTTCTTTCAGGACTTTATCTCCGAATGAATGTCCCCTGGTATCATTAATGATTTTAAATTTATCCAGATCAATGTAGAGTAGAGCGAAGGTTTTTTTATTGCGTGCAGACTGATTGATCAGATGTGCTATGCGGTCGAGCAACAGGTAACGATTCGGGATTTCAGTGAGCTGATCGTAATGTGCGAGATGAGCCAGGCGTTCGGTTTCTTTTATGCGGTCAGTGATGTTCCGGTTTATACCCAGGGCACCTATCATCTGATTATCGTCATCATATATAGGTACACAGATCGACTCTATCCAGCCAATATGACCGTCCTTGTGCAGCATCCTTACTTCGCCGGTCCATTTGCCAAATTTTTCTACAGCGGATATCACCTCGGCAGTAATATGATCAGTATCCTCAGGCACATGTAGCATACTGACATCCCGACCGATGGCTTCTTCTCTGGAGTAGCCATATAGTGCTTCAGAGCCTTTATTCCAGTCGATTATGATGCCTTGCAGGTCAGTTACCACCACTGCATCAAAGAGGTAGTCAAAAGCTTTGGCCCGTTGGTCGAGTATGATGGAATCCATTTTTAAAAGTTTAATCGATTCATAGAGCTTATCAATAACTAATATGTATGACCTGTTCGATCAAAAGGGGGTGATATTTATCTCAATGTAGCGTCCTTTAGCGATGCTGAGGCTGTGTTTGTCGTACTTATTTGCTCTTGCATTCATCGCCATATCCTTTTGCCAGCCAGTTATTCCAGTCCGCTGGTACCAGGGGTTTTACCTCGCTGTGCTTTTCCGCCAGAGCGCTTATTTCGGCTTTACCCCATAGCGGATAATTTGTAACGCTTCGAAAATACCCATCAACCTGGGTCATTTGAATCATCAGGTAAAGGGTATCTTCCTTAACTATATACGACGTCAGTTCCTGCTCGGAATCTCCAATTATAATCCTGGCAGATTCGTCCCACTTGCTGTCTGCTTTCACGCTCTGGTATACAGCGCTATATTCAGTGCTGCAGCCTGACAATAAACTGCATAGAAAGATTAATAAAAATAGGTATGTTTTCATAGTAAGCGTCGAGCGTTGTGCTGAACAATAAAGATGAAGGAGACAGGTAGTGAGTATTCACATACTAGTGTAATTTAGCATTATAGAATTAAAACTGCCTGATAAGCTAAATATATAACGCTGGACCTACGGGTTATTCTCTCTGGCACAAGTCATTACTGCAGCAATAAAAAAGCCGGTAACAAATGTTACCGGCTTTTGTTGCCTATATATATTAAATATTATTTATTTAATAAACAGCATTTCCTGATATTTCGGAAGAGGCCACAAATTGTCAGCGACCTCACATTCAAGGCTGTCTGCATGTATGCGAACTTTGTCCATTAAACCACGAATATCTTTTGCAAGATATTGCATGTGTTCTTCGGTTGAGCTGAAAGTCTCTTTTTTCATGGCTTCACTGAGCTCATTTACCGCTGCCATCATTGCATTAGCTTCTGCTGAAACGATTTTAGCCGTAGTGTTATCGAGCGTGATGCTCATACCTTGCATGCCTGAACATGCCGCGGCCAGGTTAGAAAGGTAATTGATCGCAGCTGGATAGATCAAGGTTTTTGCGATATCAACCACCAGCTTGGCTTCGACTTCTATCGATAATATATATTGTTCGGCATAGATTTCATATCGACTCTTTAACTCAATGGGCGTTAATACACCGGTTGATGCAAACAGTTCGACGATGGATTCATCCTGCAGATAAGGTAGTGCATCAGCGGTGGTTGGTAAATTTTTCAAACCACGTTCTTTAACCGCCATCTCATGCCATTCAGATGAATAACCATCACCACCAAAAATTACATTGCCGTGCAACGACATTAACTCTTTTAATACCGCTATAACAGCGGCTGCTTTATCTGTGCCACTACTCAGTTCGGCTTCAAGTTTTTCAGCTATCCAGTCGAGTGAATCCGCTAACATCGTGTTCATGGCTATCAAGGGGCCGGAAACCGATTGTGATGACCCCACCGCGCGGAATTCGAAACGATTACCGGTGAAAGCAAAAGGTGATGTTCTATTACGGTCACCGGAGTCACGTTTGAAGTTGAGGATCTGTGAAAGACCCAGGTCCATTATGCCACCATCATCTGTTGGCGCTAATTTGCCAGCTTTGATGCCTTCAAAAATTTTCTCTAACTGATCACCCAAATAAACTGAAAGGATCGCCGGGGGAGCTTCGTTTGCTCCCAGGCGGTGGTCGTTACTTGCCGAGGCGATTGCTGCACGTAGTAGTGGGCCGTACTTGTGTACGCCGCGAATTACTGCACCACAGAACAGTAAGAAATTCAGGTTTTCTTCAGGGGTATGCCCCGGGTCAAGCAGGTTGCCCTGTGTCGAGTTACCTACTGACCAGTTAACGTGTTTGCCTGAACCATTAATGCCGGCAAACGGTTTCTCATGCATCAGACAGATAAAACCATGTGCTTTTGCGGTATTTTGCAATACGGTCATTAATAGTTGTTGGTGATCGGCTGCAACATTGGCGGCTTCAAAATAAGGTGCGATTTCGAACTGGCCGGGTGCAACTTCGTTGTGGTGAGTTTTGGCAGGGATACCTAAACGATATAGCTGATCCTCCGCATCCTGCATATAAACTTGTACGCGCGATGGGATGGCGCCAAAGTAGTGGTCATCAAATTCCTGGCCTTTTGCCGGTGCGGCACCAAACAATGAGCGACCAGCTAATAACAGGTCGGGCCTCGAGTTGGCAAATTTCGCATCGATCAAAAAATATTCCTGTTCAGCGCCGCAGCTCGAATTTAATGGTGCGATTTCACTCTCACCCATGAGTGAGAGTACTTTTTGTGCAGCAGAGTTCATCGCAGCATTGGAACGAAGTAAGGGTATCTTTTTATCCAGCGCTTCACCTGTCCATGAGGCAAAGACACAAGGGATCATCAAGGTGGCACCATTTTCTGTCTGCATGACATAAGCCGGGCTGCTTGGATCCCACGCAGTATAACCACGTGCAGCATTAGTCACGCGGATGCCGCCATTCGGGAAAGATGAACCATCAGGTTCGCCCTTAATGAGCAGGCTGCCGTCAAATTTGGAAATTGCACCGCCATCAAAATCGGTAACGATGAAAGCATCGTGTTTTTCTGCGGTCGCATTGGTCATCGGGAAGAAGATATGTGAAAAGAACTTTACGCCTTTGGCAAGCGCCCAGTCTTTCATTGCTGAGGCAATTTCTTCTGCGGTGTCAGCATCCAGGGCTTCGCCCGTCTGGATAGTTTTTTTGATGCTGGCGAAAGCAGCTTTTGACAGGGCTTTTTCCATCTTGGCAAGATTGAAAACATCGATCGCCCAGATATCATCTAGTGACTCTGTTTGTTTAACTGCGGTTGGCAGTCGGCTGGTAATGTCTTCAACCGCTTTAGCGCGGGATGCATTTCCGTTCATTTCATATACCTCATTAAAGTGTTTAAAAGTGATGTCGAATATGTCAATTTATATAGCAAGTACCGTGCCATTTGATAATGACCAGATAGAAGTTTTTGAGTTAGTAAAAAGTGATATAAAACAGAGAGATGCGGATATGATAAAAATACTCGCCAGAAATAGAATTGTAACCATGCACCATAATAGTGCTTTATGATTATATTTTGATAATTGCGCACCGAAATAGTGCTTTTTGGGTCCTTCTAGAAAGGTATTAACAATGAGTTTTCTATATTTAAAGACTGTTATTATGATTTTTTAAGCTGTATCGAAAATTCTTCCAGATAAAAATCATCGCGAAAAAGTACATGGTCAATAATAATGAAAAATTCCATTCCACGATATTTTCGCTTTCATAGGTTTTGTTTTGTGTGACGTCCAATAAGGTGCTGATTATTCCGATGATCAACATCAGTGATAATACGATGAGCTGAAATTGGAGTATTCCGGGTTTTATCGTACCTGCTGGTAACTGAGGTAAAATTTCATAGTGCTGTTTGAGCATTAATAATTGAGCTAGTGGTGTGAAGGTGAAAAAGATCATGATGCCATAGCGGCGCATAAAACGATTGATTTCCCCCGTGGTACCTAAAAAATCGATATAGATAATGAGAAATAATGCACCTATTATGCCTAACCAGACAATGAGACGAGTAATTCTTTTGCTATGCCCAGATAGCTGATTTAGCCAGAGCTCTGCATATATCCAGAACCATACCAGTAACACGCCATAGGCGATCATGGTTGCACGGTATATATATATTGAATTACCGCTGCGCGCCGCCTGGCTGATGGTGGTGCAACCGTCTATATAAGGTATGCACCAGGGTATAAATCCTTCGTAGGCGCTCAACAGGTAAACCGCATTAGATGTAAGCAATGGTAATACGGTTATTATTATGGCTAGTGTTCTTGGTTGCATCTGGCTTCACTTATGGCTGGAGTTTGAGAGCTTAAAGCCATCTCTTTTTATAGCCTGGTTGATAAATGATCTGAGTCCGTCAATGTAATCAGCTCCACTAACGATGAAGCCGTCATTATGACCGCCACGCATTTCTAAAAATATTTTTGGTTCAGGAGCGGTCTGAAAAATCTCAACACCTTCAACATACGGGATGATCTCATCATCGCTGCTGTGAGCGATCATGACGGGACACGAGATGTTT
>JBFFVI010000089.1:0-7294 GCA_041570895.1 Gammaproteobacteria bacterium | reverse complement strand
TTAATAATATTTCTACTTGAACGATTCGGCTTCCAACTCAAGAAAGATACGATAAGCATTGCCACGGTTACTCGCCTCGAACGCTGGCATTTCTTTGTAAGCTGACCAGTCCGTCGCATTGTAGGCTTCTTCAAAAGGCACAAAATTTTCTGCGGCATCGCTCATCGCATCACGCACGAAGTTGATGTAGTCACGGGTTGTGGTAATCGCTTCTTCGACACTTTGTGATGGCATGCCATGACCGGCAATAACAAAACGTGGCGGAGGATTCAGCTCGGCCAGGTAAGCAAGCTCTCGAAGCCAGCGTTTGGTATCTGTCTCCGGGCTGTCCAGGAACGGCACGCGACCTTTGTAGATCACATCACCACTGAACAGTACGCCGTAATTTTTCACCAGCATAATACTGTCTGCCGGCGCATGTGCTGGCCCCAGGTGTTTCAGCATAAAGCTAACACCGCCAACCTCAAAGGTCATTTCATCTTCGAAGGTATTACTCGGTGCAACGATGTGGGTATTCTCATCTACCCAGGGGTAAAGTGCTTCACGCCGCTGCGCAAGACGTCGCGCTGCATCTTCGCCCTGGCTGTCAGTAGATCCTCCGACATAACCAAGCGCGAGTACTTGCGCCCACACAGGCGGATTACCCGCATGTTCTTCAAATGCCTGCAGTCCATAAATGTGATCTGCGTGATAGTGACTGATAATAACCCGTTCGATGGCTTGGTCGGTAACCTCGCGAATACGTTGTAACAGACGATAACCCAGCGCCGGCGTACCCAGCGCATCAAACACCACAACGCCCGCATCGGTTACCACAAACCCAGCATTAGACGTATGGCCCTCGTTCTGTGTGTCCGGGACACCAGAAAAACCAGTCACATAATAAATCGGCGCATCTTTTACTTTAAACAACTTCATCTCAAGTTTAGATTCGCCATAAGGCGTCGCAACCTCGGAAGACTTGCTGCAAGCTAATACAGTCAGTAGCAATACAAAAAGAAAAAGATGTCTCAAGCGCATGTTTTTTCCACAAATTAAATTAGATGGTTTAGATGAAGCTTTATACTTAAACATAATTAAAGAAATAAGTGGGGTTAGATGAAACTTTCAATATCAAGAGTTCAGACTTCTTGAACATTTAAAATAAACTGGGCCAGAGAGAAAAAACATGGTTCAGAGAGCAATTGTTGTTAATATTAACGATGACGTATATTTGTAACAATTGCTCTCTGAACCCATTTAGTTTGTTTTTGTAGTCCCCGGCACCTTTTACTAACGAGGCGAAGCATGGATTCAACCAGGTTCTTTGCTGTTATCACCATTCTGCTAGGGTTAGCAGCCATAATCCTGCCACACTATTTCGGCACTTTCGCGGTGATGCTGCTTGGCGGCATTATGATGGCCAACGGAATTGTGTCCCTTTTCTACGTTTACAAGGTCCGCAAGCAAGGCCTGCCTGTCAGTGTCTTTGGACCGTGGGCGCAGGTAATCGTTGGCCTGGTGATACTGTTCTGGCCGGAATTGACGTTGTGGATACTGGCGATTCTTCTGGGTGGTGGTTTGATTCTCAGTGGGATAACAGGATTGACCGCGCTTAGCGATTCGGGAGTCGTCAATCCTCCCTTGCTTCAGAAAGTAGGGTTATGGGCGAGTATTGTGCTGGGGGCGATATTGATATTGCTGGGCAGCGTTGGCTCTGCGGTACTGCTCGGGTTTGTCCTTGGTGTTGCATTAATCAGTGCCGGTCTCTATCAGTGGCGCTGGTCTTCTCGCTGGTGAATAATAATCGAGATTGAAAGAATAATAGAAATATTTGGGGTCAGAGTAAAAACTCTCTCTGACCAATGAATTACTATGATTCAGCGGCACCTGAAATCCCCGGCAAAAGTCGTTAAAATATAGTTTTGCCCACGGCTGAGTACAACATGTCAAATTCGATATACCCTGGATTAAAAAACGACCCCACTGGCGGAATGCACAGTCACGGAAAAATGATCCGTGATGCCTGGGTATTTGACATATTGCCGGAAACTGAAGACTGCAGCGGCTGGACAGCACAGCGGCTAGATAATCTCTACGAACAAGTCGCCAAAGCGTGGGAGCCTTACGGGCACTTACCTTCGCAGCTACCTCCCGACTTGCGCGAAAAACACGCACGCATATTTCAGGAAGCACTGCAATTTGCCAAAACCAGAGGCTGGAGTGCTGATGACGCCCTCAAAGACGACAAGTAGAACAAGTTCTGGGGACACGATACTTAATTCCCCGAGCTTTCGTTTTGTTACCGACACCTTTAACGCTCGTAATAATTATTTAAAAGTGTAAGAGCGCACTAACTATAATGAATAAACTATTTCTAGTTGTTCTAATAAACTTAATATTACTAACAGGGTGTTCAGGAACCATGCCTAAACTTGGGATAAATAACAGTGAGCTGGCACCGTGCCCGAAAACTCCAAACTGTGTGAGCAGTCAGGCGCATGATGAAGAACATTATATCGAACCAATATATTACTCAGTAAATCAAAGGGTCAGACTCCATGCTCTTGTGGGGAAATGCTGGAAAAAAACACTGAATCAGTTCCAAATATCACATTTCTATAACAGCGTTATAACGTTTCTATAACACCGCACCTGTTCACCTGTTTTCCTCGAACTATACGTAATACTCTCTGTCACTCATTTGGTAATTGATTATCTTTAATGGAGGCAAACTATGAGTTTAATTACGAAATCAACAGGCGCTGCTCTCGCAATTGCGGCGGCAAGCCTGGTCGGTTGCACGGGTTACGCAACAGACAAATCGGCCAGCGCTACTAACGACGTGCATTGTTACGGCGTCAATAAATGCAAAGGTCATAACGATTGTAAAACGGCTGATAACGCCTGTAAGGGTCACGCTTCATGTAAAGGTCATGGTTTTATTAGCATGCCTGCGAGCGCGTGTGACCATGTCGGTGGTACGGTCGGTTCATAACACAACACAACACATAATTTATATTAGGAGAACTAACAAATGATTAATTCAAAAATAGCAATGAGTGTTGCCATGGCAGTTGCTGCCGCTGGTATGTTGAGTGCGACAGCACCGGTTTTTGCTGGTGAAGGTGCATCTAAAGCCAACGTACACTGTTATGGTGTTAACAAGTGCAAAGGTCACAATGATTGCAAAACAGCCAATAATGCCTGTAAAGGCCATGCTTCCTGCAAGGGCCAGGGTTTTGTCTCCGTGTCTAAAGAGGCCTGTGAACATCTTGGTGGTAAAGTCGGAAAATAAGGTTTCAGACTCGAACTAATGCGGCGCGCCCGAATGCGATGTCTGATTAGATCGCCATGCAGGCGCGTTTGCATTTACAAGTAATGAGTTTTCAAGCAGTACATTTTCGATCTATAGTAAGGGAGAGCAATGCAGTGACACGTCCTTTTCTGGGTTTTGGTCTTGGTCTTCGCACTGAGCACTACTCATACATACGGGAACACAAGCCGGATGTAGACTGGTTTGAAATACTCTCTGAAAATTATATGGTGCCAGGTGGCAAGCCGCTCGATCACCTCGATACTATCCGTCACGATTACCCCATAGTGATGCACGGGGTCTCGCTCTCCATTGGCAGCACGGACCCACTGGATTCGAATTACCTGAAAAACCTGAAACAGCTTGTGCAACGCGTGCAGCCGCAGTGGATTTCTGATCATCTGTGCTGGACGGGTGTCAATGACACCAATAGTCACGACCTGTTACCTTTGCCGTACAATGAAAACACCATTGCGCATGTCGTCAATCGTGTGCTGCAGGTGCAGGATTTTCTCGGGCAACGCATTCTGCTGGAGAACCTTTCCAGTTATGTCACCTATAAAAGTTCTGAGATGACGGAATGGGAATTTTTTAATGAAATCTCGCGCCGCGCTGATTGCCATATTCTACTAGACATCAACAATATTTTTGTCAGTGCGCATAATCACCAGTTTGATCCGGTAGATTATCTTAACGGCATTGATATCGACCGGGTGATGCAGTTTCATCTTGCCGGCCATAGTTACAATGGTGAGATGATTATCGACACCCATGATCACGATGTCTGTGATCCGGTGTGGTCGCTCTATGCTACCGCGCTGCAGCGTTTTGGTGCGGTGAGTACGATGATCGAACGCGATGACGATATTCCGGAATTCCCGCAACTGCGGCAGGAACTGGCGATTGCTGAAGACATTGCAGCCAGAACACTGCCGGCTGAAGCACTGCTGCTGGACACAGCCGTACAAAAGCAGGCAAACCTGGAGTTAAAATATGGACGCACTGCGTAAACTACAGCACGAATTTCTCGGTTACCTGCTGGATGATGCACAGCTCGACATTGTTGAATGCATTGAATCCACCCCCCGACGCTCGGCCGAGCAGCGCATGGTCTTTTATGGCAATGCTTACTCGCTACGTTTAAAAGAAGCGCTCACCACCGACTATGATCGCCTGCATGGTTACCTGGGTGATGAGCTGTTCGATAGCCTGATGTTGCATTACATCGAAAGCTATCCCTCGCACCATCCCAGTCTGCGCTACTTTGGTCAGCATATGGTCGAGCTGGTCGAGCAACTGGAACCGTTTAAACAGTTCCCCGAAGTTGCCGAAATAACCCGTATCGAACAGTCCTTCGCAAACAGCTTTGATGCGGCTGATTGCCAGTGTGTTTCACTTGAGCAACTGGTTCAGCTGGAGCACGAGTCATGGGCGACGCTGACCCTGCGTTTTCATGACGCGGTACAGTTATTGCCGCAACATTATAATAGTTTCCAGATCTGGCGAGCACTCGCCAACGAGGAGACGCCACCGCAAAAAACGACCGACGATACCAGTTGGTTAATCTGGCGCCAGGATCTGGTTAGCCGCTATCGCGCGCTGGAGAGTGCAGAACTCGCAGCGCTGACTGTGGCCATGTCAGGTGGCAACTTCGCCGATCTGTGTGCAGCGCTGCTGGAGCATTTCAGCGAACAGGAAACACCGCAAAAAGCCGTGGCTTATCTGCAACAATGGATCAATGACCAGATGGTGTGTGCACTCAACTAGTTGTCGGACGAGAAATTAAAGGGGTCGGTTTATCGGCAACTGCTCGACTTTGTCACCTCGATAACTGCTCCTCGGCAATTGCTCCTGCATTGCCCTACTACCTGCCATCCATGGCAGTATGCATTGCTCTGACCCCAGTTTTTTGCATTAGTTATTACTCTGATCCCAAATATCGTAAAATCAGCGAAGTGATGGAGGCAGAGAATCATGTGTGCTCCGTCTATGGTGAGGGATAGAGTGGTTAAGAGATCAGTAAATAATTCTGTGCCCCTAAAATTATTCAAGGTGTAGATGTTCGGTGTATTCTATTAATAAATCCAGCTTTGTCTTGTTTTTCCTATCTATTAATATGCAAAAGATTTTTATCTTATTCACTTCAATAAGTATTTTTGTTTTCCAGGATGGTTTTGCTGCTGAGATCGACAGTGTAACCCCGAGAAAACTTAAACTTGATAATAGCCTCTCAATTATTAACACGATTATTAATCAACGTATAGAAGAAGGGGTGCAAAAAGCCAACGCGCAACAAGATACTATTGAAGATAGTGGAGACTTTGAAGATGAATTTAGTGAAGAGCTTGAGTTTTGTGATGAAGAAGCCCTTTATACGGAACTTAGAAAAGCCATTTACCAATCCTATACCGCATCCTGGGGACTTAAGGGTTACGATTTAGACCTGCAATTTCGCAGTTTACTTGCTCGGCAAAGTTATTCTTTATCATTAAACGACTCTATTTATCGCGACATAGATTATTTAGAAGGTTTTTCCTTAAACCTTAAGGAATTGAGTGATGTCGTTAATATCAATGGCCATCTTATTGGCCTGGATAAGATCGGTCACTTTTTTGCTGAAGGCTGGCAATATTATGAGTTAACTCATTATGATGATTACAATATTGACAAGGCGCTCGAGTGGGGAAAGCAACAGGAAGCTGGAAAATTTGGTTATAGCACGACGGGCATTTTTTCCTTTTCCGATCTTGTTGCCAACTTTAATGGCTGGCGGTTCTGGAATAAAGTTTTGCTCAAAGCAGATGATCCATTAAAAGGCGCTTTCGCTAACTTTTTTAACAGGCCATACGTAAGGTGTGAAATTCAATTTTTTGATTCTATAAAAAAATTGAAAATAGTTAAGGCCTGGGAATACAATTCCCAGTTTGATTTGTCTGATTACATCGATGGAACATGGGACGAGGGCAATAACTGTAATAGCTACGAAACCCCAATGATTGAAGAAAAAGTAACAGTGCGGATAAAAAATGTTGATCCCGATTTCACCTGTCCTTTGTTAGTTGAATACTGCTTAGAATCCCAGGAAAAATATGGTTATTATGCCAAACATGTTTTGCATCCATACTGCCTTACTGTAACTGGCGAATGAATTAAAGGGGTAATTGAAGAAATGGTGACGGAAGGATTTAAAATTGAGCAATATTTGGTTAAATAATGAAATTAACAGATTAAAGGGGTCAGAGCCCTTTTTCTTACTAAAACCTAACGGCATTACTCAAATCAATCTAGTCTGTCCCCATTGATTTGTTGTTATTAAAAATCAGCTACTTTTGTTAGCTGTCTTCGTATAGACTCCGCTATCAAATTTTTTCTTATTGAATGTTTCCAAAACATTTAAGTTTAACCAGCGGCACCTTCATCCCTTTCTAACATGATACAAAACATATGAATGATATAACTATAGCAACTCACAACGGTAATTTTCATGCAGATGATGTTTTCAGTGTCGCTGCACTTAAGAGCATATTCTCTTCTTTTAAGCTCATTCGAACACGAGATTTAGAGCTTATCGCCAGGGCAGATATTGTGGTTGATGTCGGTGGTGAGTACGACGCGGATACAGACCGTTTTGATCATCATCAACGTGGTGGCGCAGGTGAGCGCGAAAATGGTATTCCCTATTCCTCGTTTGGCTTGATCTGGCAGAAATATGGCCTGGAAATATGCCAGGGCAACCAGGACGTTGCCAATGCTGTTGATGCCGGCCTGGTATCAACGATTGATGCCATAGATTGTGGTCATGTCGAAGGTGTTTCTAAAGGTATTAGCCTGAGCCAAACTATTGGAATGTTTAACCCGACCTGGCAGGAAGATAGTCACTTTGATACCTGTTTTGATGAAGCGGTTGATTTTGCATCGAGTGTTTTAACACGATTCATTGCATCGGCTAACGGCGGTATTAGTGCGAAAGCAATTGTGGCTGAAGCTATTGATAATGCA